>JANMYH010000280.1:0-3655 GCA_031381925.1 Burkholderiales bacterium
GTCGGGCTTGGTCGCCGGCTGCACGAACTGGCGCGCATAGGCGTTGAGCGACTCGAGGTAGCGCCGCTGGCCCTCGGCGAACAGGATGTCGAAGGCGAGGGTCGACTTGCCCGAGCCCGAGACGCCGGTGATCACGGTGAATTTCTCCCGCGGAATCTCGACGTCGATGCCTTTCAAATTATGCTCGCGCGCATGACGCACGGAGATGCACTTGGGCGGCTTGTAGGGAATGCGGGGCTGCGCTTCGGAAAAAGCGGGAACGCCGAGTGCCGCAGATGAATGCGCAGATGAGCGCAGATCAGGCGTGAGAGCCTTCTCATAGTCGACCAGCGCCTTGCCGGTGTGGGAGGCGGCGATCTTCATCACTTGCTCGGGCGTGCCCACGGCGACCACTTCGCCGCCCGCCTCGCCACCCTCGGGGCCGAGGTCGATCAGCCAGTCGGAGGCGCGGATCACGTCGAGGTTGTGCTCGATCACGACCAGCGAATGGCCCGCCGCGATGAGCTTGCGGAACGAGGCGAGCAGCTTCGAGACATCCTCGAAATGAAGCCCGGTGGTCGGCTCATCGAAGAGGAAGAGGCGCGTGCCCTTGGAGCGCGCGTCGGGCCGCTTGGGCAACATCGAGATCGATCGCCCCGATGCTTCCGCAAGGTGTCCCGCGAGCTTCAGGCGCTGCGCCTCGCCCCCGGAGAGCGTCGGTACGGGTTGGCCCAGTCGCAGGTAGTCGAGGCCGACGTCGACCAGCGGGCGCAGGCGGCGAACGATGTCGGAATCCGCATCGAACGTGGCGACCGCCTCGGCAATGGTCAGCTCCAGAACCTGCGCGATGCTGCGCCCGTCGACCTTCACCTCGAGCACCTCGTCGCGATAACGCGTGCCGTTGCAGTCGGGGCAGCGCAGGTATACGTCGGAGAGGAACTGCATCTCCACGTGCTCGAAGCCGTTGCCGCTGCAGGTGGCGCAGCGTCCGTTGCCGGAGTTGAAGCTGAAGGTGCCCGCGGTATAGCCGCGCGTACGCGAATCCGGGGCGGCGGCGAAGATCTCGCGGATGGCGTCGAAGGCGCCCACGTAGCTCGCGGGGTTGGAGCGGGTCGTGCGCCCAATGGGCGACTGGTCGACGAAGACGATGTCGTTCACGTGCTGGGCGCCGACCAGCTCGAGAAGCGCTCCCGGGGTCTCGGTGGGCTTGCCGAGGTGCTTGAGGAGGGCCGGGTGGAGCACGTCCTGCACCAGCGTCGACTTGCCGGAACCCGAAACGCCGGTCACGCACACCAGCCGGCGCAGCGGAAAATCGACGTCGATGCCCTTGAGGTTGTGCTCGGTCGCGCCGCGCACGCCGACCGATACGGTGCCGTACAGGGGGTCCTTCGCGAGGTCGTTGGGGATCTGCATCCCCGGTATGCGCACTTCCTCGCCGGGCCGGCGGTCGTCGGCGCGCTTGCGTCCCGACAGGTATTCCGCGGTGAGCGTGTGCGTGCGCTTGAGCTCCTCGGGCGCGCCGAAGAAGACGATCTCGCCGCCGCGCTCTCCCGGGCCGGGTCCCATGTCGAGCAGCTTGTCGGCCTCGAGCATGATCTGCGGATCGTGCTCGACGACCACGAGGGAGTTGCCGGCGTCGCGCAGCCGCTTCATCACCTCGATCACGCGGCCCATGTCGCGCGGATGCAGCCCGATCGACGGCTCGTCGAGGACGAAGAGGGTGTTCACGAGCGAGGTGCCGAGGGCCGTGGTGAGGTTGATGCGCTGCACCTCGCCCCCGGAGAGGGTGCGCGACTGGCGGTCGAGCGTGAGGTAACCGAGGCCCACCTTGCCGAGGTATCCGAGGCGCGAGCGGATCTCGCCCACGAGGAGCGCGGTTGCTTCGTCGAGCGGCGCCGGAAGCTTGATCGCGGAGAAGAGCTCGCCCAGTCGATCGATCGGCATCAGCATCATGTCCTGGATCGACAGGCCCGAGACCCGCCACAGCAGCGACTCGGCCTTGAGGCGCGTTCCGTGGCAGGTGCCGCACGGCGTGTACGCGCGGTAGCGCGACAGCAGCACGCGCACGTGCATCTTGTAGGCCTTGGTCTCGAGCCACGCGAAGAAGCGCTGGACGCCGTACCAGTGTGTCTTGCCGGACTTGTTCCAGCTCACCCAGTCGGAGTCTCCGTCGATCACCCAGCGGCGGTCGGCTTCCGGCAGGTCACGCCAGGCGATGTCGAGCGCGACTCCGCGCTTGCGCGCGATCTTCACGAGGTCGTCCTGCGATTCCCCGTAGCTCTTCGACTGGAAGATCTTGACCGCGCCCCCGCCGAGGGTTTTCGATTCGTCGGGAATCACCAGGCCGTAGTCGACGCCGATGACGCGGCCAAAGCCGCGGCAGGTGTCGCACGCGCCAATCGGGGAGTTGAACGAGAACCGCGCCGGCGTCGGATCGGAATAGTGGATGTCGCAAGTGGCGCAATGCAGGTCGGTGGAGAACTTCCAGGACTCATTGCCCTCTTCACCTACGAACACATTCACTTTGCCCACACCCACCCTCAGGGCCGCTTCGATGGCCTCCACCACGCGCGCCTTTTCGGCGCTCGCCATCTTCACGCGGTCCTGCACGACTTCGAGGCGCGCCCCGTTGCGCGAATGGATGCGCGTGTACCCCTGTCCCTGGAGGAGCTTGGTGACCTCCTCCTCGGTGAAGTTGGCCGGCACGTCGATCGGAAAGGTGATCAAAAGCCGCGGGTCGTCTGCCAACCTGGCACGCACGAGCATCTCGGAGTAGATCGACTCGGGGTTGTCGCGGCGTACCGGCTGCGCGCAGTGCCTGCATACCAGGTGGCCCGCGCGCGCGAACAGCAGCTTCAGGTGATCGTTGATCTCGGTCATCGTGCCGACCGTGGAGCGCGAGGTGCGCACCGGGTTGGTCTGGTCGATGGCGATCGCCGGGGGGATGCCCTCGATCGAATCGACCTGCGGCTTGTCCATCCGGTCGAGGAACTGGCGCGCGTACGGCGAGAACGTCTCGACGTAGCGCCGCTGGCCCTCGGCATAGAGCGTGTCGAACACCAGCGACGACTTGCCCGAGCCCGAGGGGCCCGTCACCACCACCAGCTCGCCGGTGGGGATGTCGACGTCGAGATTCTTCAGGTTGTTCTGGCGGGCGCCGCGGATGCGGATCGATTCGCCGGCTTCGTCGTTCAATGCGGCGGCGTCGCCCGCGGGGGCGGATGAGAGGTCGTTCATGGGGGCTCGGGCGAGCAACGCCCTTCGCGGGGCGTTGGAAACGGGGGAGATCAGCCTCTATTCTAGGCGTCTTCGAAATGAAAATGGGGCCGGGCATTTCGGCCGGACCCCACCCATGCTGCCCCTTATTTAGGACTTATTCCGCCCTATTTCAAGCGGCAATTTCCTGAGCCTGCGCCTGCGGTAGCGCTGCGATGAACTCGTAGGCTGGCTCCGTGAGGAAATCCACGAAAGCGTCGTCCGCGACCAGGCGGTCGAGCAGCCAGGCGGCCTCGTCGAACCGCGCGCCGAACGCCCCTGGACTGCCCCCTGCCTTTTTCAGCTCCTCCCCCAGGATCTCGCGGAACAGCTCGAGGGTGATCTTGCGTCCGTCGTCAAGCACGCCCTTCGGGCTGCGGATCCACTGCCAGATCTGCGAGCGCGAGATCTCGGCGGTGGC
>JANMYH010000287.1:0-10502 GCA_031381925.1 Burkholderiales bacterium
ACGTTCTCGTTCGCGCCCTCGGCCTCGATGCCGTCGTCCCACCCGTGCGAGATGCGGTTGCCGTAGATGTCGGTGTCGGCGTTCGGAAAGCCCGTCTTGGTGAAGTTGTCCTCGCCGCCGATCACGTCGTTGAAGTAGCGACCCGTGGTGCTGTACATCTCGTTGTGGCGGATCACGTGGTTGCCCGCGCAGAAGCTGATGGTGATCGCCTGGGGTCCGGCCGGATGGCCGTCGGACCAGCTGTTGGCGCTGTAGCGCGGGTCGTGGATCTTGTTGCGCTGGATGGTCACGCGCTCGAGCGTGGGCGTGGAACACACGGCGCGGATGCCCGAGTCCATGTCGGTGCCCCAGGTGCCGTCGCGCGTGCGGCCCCAGCCGCTCATGTCGTTGTCCTCGATCACCACGTCGCGCACGTCGGGTGAGATGCGGATCGCATCCTGCTGCGCGCCGCGAAGCGCCAGGCCGCGCACGATCACGTACGACGCGTTGACCGTCACGTTGAACTGGGCCAGGTTGGCCGCGTCGAGCACCGCGCCGGGCGCGCCCTGGTAGACGACGTAGCCGCTGGCCGTGCCGCTCTCGGAGACATTGAGCGTGCCCGCCCCGCTGTTGACCACGATCGTCCTGGCGACCGGGAACTGGTTCGCCCAAGTCTTGAAGACCAGCCCGCGAGAGGCGGGCTGGCCCGGAAGGTTGAATTCCACCTGGTAATAGGTGTTGGGCGCGAGGCTCACGAGGCTGCCGCGGCATTGCGTGTCGCGCGCGTCGTACCACATGGCGAGGCCCTGATTCCAAGCCGTTTCGTCAGCCTTGCGGTATTTCACCTCGCAGCCGGCGGAGCCGCCCGGGCTTTGCCAATAGAGTCCGACCGACTCGAAGGTCGCAATGGCGCTGGTGCCCGTCGAGGGCAACGTCGGCAACGGCGCCTGGGCGCGGGCGGTGCCATAGGCGACGGCAAGGCCGACCACGAGGAGCGACGCAGCAGCGATGCCGCGTGCCTGGGGGAAAGGATGGGCTGAGGTCCGATACATGGCGTTCTCCGGGGGTCAAAAGACACGTCCCCCGGTGCCAAAACCCGACCGATAGTTATTTGTTGTTCGGATTCAGTACTTTAGGTCTTCGCGCGAAAGGCCGCTCACCACTGCAGTAGCTCGTGCGCTACACGCTTGTAGGCGAAACGGAACTTTAATGTAGGAGGCGCCTTACAGCGATAGGCCGAATGACTACGTTTTGTAGCCAGGCCACGACAGCGCAGGAATAACGGGCGAAAAAAACCGGCGTCAGTCGCCGGCGGGGTGGGCGAAGCCGGTTACGAGGCTTTGCCGCGAGCCATGAGGGAGGATGTGATGCGCGGCTGGAGCGTCTCGTAGGCGGCCAGGAGCTTGGGCACTTCATAGCGCCATTCCAGCTCGTTCTCAACGCGCTTGCGGCCGATCTCGCCCATCTGCAAGCGTCGCTCGGGATCGTCGAGCAGCTCGACGATCTTCTGCGCCATGCTCCACGCGTCATTGCGCTCGGCGTAGAGCGAGGCGCCCTGCGCCGAGAAACGCCCCTCGGCGAGGTCGAACTGCACGATCGGCTTGCCGAGCGCCATGTACTCCATGATCTTGTTCATGGTGGACTTGTCGTTCATCTCGTTGGCGATGTCGGGGTTCACGCAGACGTCGGCGGTGTTGAGCATCGCGAGCAAGTCGGCATCGGGCACGCGCCCGGTGAAGGTCACGTAGTCAGCGATCCCGAGCGAGGCTGCGAGCGCCTTCATCTCGTCGAGCGAGGTGCCGCCTCCCACCAGGCCGAAATGGATGTCGTCACGCTTGAGGTCGTGCACCACGATGCGTGCGGCCTCGAGCAGCAGGTCGATGCCCTCCTGCCGTCCCATCACCCCGACGTAACCCACCAGGTGCTTGCGTCCTCGCTTCAGGCTCTCGTCGGGCGGTTGGATCTTCATGCGCTCGAGGCTCGGGCCGCTGCGCACGACGAACACGCGCTCGGGGTCCATGCCGCCGCGCTCGATCGCGATGCGGCGATAGGACTCGTTGGTCGCGAGCGACACGTCGGCGGTGCGAAACGTCCATCGCTCGAGCGCCACCATCAGCTTCCAGAAGAAATCGCGCCTTCCGAACTTGGCCTCGTAGAGCTCCGGGTTGATGTCGTGGTGGTCGAAGACGAATTTCTTGCCCAGGAGCTTGAAAAAGCCGCCGATCAGGAAGAAGAGGTCGGGCGGATTGCACGCGTGGATCACGTCGAAGCCGCGCGTGAAGAGTACCCGCCAGCAAAGCAGGAACGTCCGGGAGAGCGCGGCCCCGTACTCGACCAGGTACCCGAGCGCGCCCTCCGCCTCCGTGGGGAGGTTGTAGCGATGGATCGCGATGCCGTCGATCTCCTCGAACTTCTTCTCGTAGCCCTTGCCCGTGGGGCAGATGATCGAGACGCCGTAGCCCGCGTCGCGCAGCGCCGTGGCCTCCTGCCACACGCGGCGGTCGAAGGGACTGGGGAGGTTCTCCACCAGGAAGAGAACGCGTTTCACGTTCTCCCTCTCCCCTGTTCTCCCTCTCCCTCGGGCGCCCAAGGAGTGGAGCGTGGCTTGGGAGAGGGTCGGGGTGAGGGTATCCGGGCCGGGGAGAGGGTCCTCATGCGCCACCCCGAACCGCAGCGACCCGCAGCCCGAGCAGCGCGCGCAACGGCAGCGTGGCCGCGATCCGGCGGCGTGCCCGCGCGGGCAGCACGCAAAGGACCGATTCGAGCGCCTCGAGGATCGCCGCCGGGAACTGCAGGAACCAGCCGCGGGCGCCCACATAGGCGTGCACTCGCGGAAAGCCCGCCGCGGCGAAGATTGCCCGCACTTCGCGCAGCGTGTACTCCTTCAGGTGAAAGCCGCAGGCGACGTCGCTGAAGTACGCCGAGATGTCGCTCGGCCCGTAGAGGCTGTTGGGGGTGATGCATACGTAGATGCCGCCGGGCTTGAGCGCGCGGTGGATGTTGCGAAGCTGTTCGACGGCGTCGTCGGGATGCAGGTGCTCCATGAGCTGGTCGCTGAAAGCGAGGTCCACGCTGTCGGGCGGAACCGGGACGCTGCGCCCGTCGGAGATCACCGTCTCGACGTTGGCAGGCAGGGATTTGTGCTTCTGGTCGCTGATGTCGACCGCGTACACCTTGCCGGCGGTCTCGGCCACGCGCGCGGAGAGCGCGCAATCGCCCGCGCCGATCTCGAGGAAGGTCGACCCCGGGCGCAGGTACGGGCGCAGCTGCGCCATGTCCCAATCGATTTCGCGTTCACGAACGCCCGGGTCGGAACCCTTCGACAACAGGCGCGGGTGGTCGGGTACATCGCGGAACAGGTCGTCGTACATCGTGGCGAAGATGCGGCGGCGCTCCTCGGCGCTCACCGCCGCGCGGATGCGGTCGGCGATTCCCCGCTCGACACGGTAGTGGGCGGCGAGACGCTCGCGGCTGCGGCCATCGCCACGCCCGCGGGGCACCGCCCATGCGGATGCCCCGATGCTCACCAGCAGATCCCGTCGTAGACGCCTTCCACGCTGCGCGTATCGGCGATGCGCACCAGGTCGACGATCGACTGGCCGGGTCCCAGCAGGCGCGGCGCGTCGCGGAATTCCGCGCTGCCGTTGCCGATCACGATGGTCCCGGCGTGGTCGAGGACATCCTGCATGGAGTCGACCATCAGCTTGGAGATGTGCGGGATGTGGTTGAGGATGTACTCCTTGTTGGCGCCATGGATGCTCGCCATGCGCACGTTGCTGTCGTAGACGCGCAGGTCGTAGCCCTTGCCGATCAGGCGCTCGACCAGCTCGACGATCGGGCTCTCGCGCAGGTCGTCGGTGCCGGCCTTGAAGCTGAAGCCGAGGATGCCGATCTTCTTCGAGCCCTTGTCGATCACCGCGCGGATGCCGCGCTCGATCTGCTCCTGGTTCGACGGCAGGATCGCGTTGATGATCGGCACCGACACGTCGAGTGTTTTCGCCTTGTACGCGAGGGCGCGCACGTCCTTCGGCAGGCACGAGCCGCCGAACGCGAAGCCGGGCTTCAGGTAATACGGCGACAGGTTGAGCTTGGTGTCCTGGCAGAAGATGTCCATCAGCTTGTGGCTGTCGAGCCCCAGGCCCTTGCAGATATTGCCGATCTCGTTGGCGAACGAGACCTTGAGCGCGTGCCAGGTGTTGTCTGCGTACTTCACCATCTCGGCGGTCTCGTAATCGGTGCGGATCAGCGGGCACGGCATGTGGCCGTAGAGCTTCACCAGCACGTCGCCGCTGGCGCGGTCGATCTCGCCGATCACAGTCTTCGGGGGATGGAAGTAGTCGTGGACCGCGGTGCCCTCGCGGAGGAATTCCGGGTTGATGCAGAGGCCGAAGTCTTCGCCCGCCTTCAGGCCCGAGGACGTCTCGAGCGCGGGAATCACCACGGTGCGCATCGTACCGGGCAGCATGGTGCTGCGGATCACGACGGTGTGCCCGCGGTGGTTGCGCAGGCCCTCGCCGATCTGCTCGCACACGCGCTTCACGTAGCGCAGGTCGATGTGGCCGTTGCCCATGCTGGGGGTGCCGACGCAGATGAGCGAGACATCGGTGTGGCGCACCGCGTCCTGCACGTCGGAGGTTGCGCGCAGGCGCCCGATCGCCACGTTCGCGGCGATCATCTCGCCGATGTCCTTCTCGATGATCGGGGACTTGCCGGCGTTGATCAGGTCGACCTTCGACTGCTGGGGGTCCACGCCGATGACTTCGTGGCCCTCCTCGGCCAGGCAGCCGGCGGAAACCGCGCCTACGTAGCCAAGGCCCATGATGCTGATCTTCATGCTGTCGTGCTCCGGGAAATATCGAGAATTCGAGGTCTGCCTAGGATGGGTTGCGCAATTGACCCGTCATGGGCAGGCGAGCGGGGTCGACATAGTCCGTTTGGCACCCGGGGCGTGGCGCTCCCAAAGCGCCTCGATCCGGGGCACGACGACGCCGGCGGAAAACGTCTCCATCGCCCGGCGGCGCGCCGCGCCGCCGAGGGCGTGCCGGCGGGGGGAATCGGCCAGGAGCCCTTGCAACGCGTCGGCGAGCGCTTGCGGGTCCTGGGCGGGAATGAGCACCCCGTCGCGGCCGTCGACGATCGCATCGGGAATGCCGCCGACACTCGTGGCAACCACCGGCAGGCCCACGGCCATCGCCTCCAGGACCGCCATCGGCAGCGCCTCGAAATGCGAGGGCAGGACGAAAAGTACCGCCTCGCGCAGGAGCTTCGCTTTCGCCTCGCCCGCGGTCCACCCCGGGGTGTCCACGGACTCCGAGATGCCGAGCTCGGCGGCCAGGGCCCGTGCGCGATCGAGCTCGCCGCTGCCGGCCAGCACGAGCCGCGCGCCGGGATTTGCCCTCAGCACTGCCGGCCACGCGCGCAGCAGGTCGTAGCTTCCCTTGGCCTCCTTCACCACGCCGAGGTAAAGCACTCGCGGCGGCTGCCCGGTGAGCGGCGCGGGCGATGCCGGAACCTCCACCGGGTTCGGCACCACCACCAGGCGAATTCCCGGAATCGCCGCGAACAGCGCATCGCGCCATTCGTCTGAAAGCGCGACGACCTCCTGGGCGTTGCGATAGAGGTAGCGCAGGAAGGCACGCGCCAGCGGGCCGCACCGGTTGCGATAGAACGCCGCGAAGTCGCCGCCGTGCATGTGCAGGATGTAGGGCACCCGCAGGAGGTGCGCGGGCACGATGAAGAGCGCCTTGCGCCAGAAGCTCGCGTCGGAGGCGATGTGCACGTGGAGGAGCGCGACCGACGCGGTCGCAAGCTGCGCCATGAACGCGAGCCAGGCGCCGGCCGCCTTCATCGCTTTCTGCGCCTTCGACCCGTCGCGATGCGTCTCGAGGTACATCGCGTTCCACCGCTCGAAGAGGCCGTTGGCGAAATACACGTTCACCATCGACGAGATGCCGCCATGCGTCGCCCGGCTGCTGCCGATCATGACGATGCGCCTTCTACACATCGAGGGTGGTGCGCAGGATGGTGTCGCCCGAGCAGCGGGCGCGCCAGGCGATCGTGGGGGCGGCGTGCTTCACGTCGAAGCGGCGCGAGACCCAGCCGGCGATCGGCTCGAGGCTGCCTTCGTGGACGGTGGCTTCGCCCCCCTGCACGTCGGGCCAGCGCAGGCGGAGCGTGCGTTCGCCGCACGTGATCGACACGCCGCCCGCGATCGGCTGCACCCGGCTGCCCTCGGCGCAGTGGAAAAAGACTTCTACGTCGTGCTCGCCGTCCATCTGCAGGTAGTCCTCGACCAGCACGGTGCGCGAGCGCTTGTCGAGCACCGTGCGGCGGCGGTGCATCACGGGGTCCGGCAGGCCCATGTAGCCGTCGTGCCAGGCCTCGAGGAAATCCTGGTCGATCGAGCTCATCCACGCCGAGGCGTGGGCGTTGGCCTTGCGCAGCCACATGAAGTTGCCGCCGGGCTGCGACTGGTCGAGGCCGTCGATCCGCACCGTGTTGTGCGCCGACGTGCCGCGGAAGTAGGCGCGCCATTCGGGCTCGGTGTGGTACGCGAACGTGCCCGGATCGACCAGCATCTCGACCCCGCCCAGCGAGAGCGTGAACGACAGCGCGTCGGCGTGGCCGTGGGCGGCGATCTCGCGATAGCCGAGCGGCCCCGCATCCGACACCAGCCGGATCTCGTCCTTGCTCTCGAAGTCGGAACCGAGGACGTAGTAGCCGCCTTCGGTGAACGCGCGGCGGATCGGCAGGCCACCCGCCGGGCCGGCCAGCTCGCCGAAACGCTCATCGGCCCCGGGTCCCAGGAGCCAGCGCGTCTTGTCATCCATGCCGCGCGCCTTGGCCTTGAACGCCGCGCGCTTGAAGAGGACGGCGCCGGTGGCCAGTTGCGAGCGGAAGCGGCAGAACCCGGGGCGCGGATCGAGGCGCACGACGTAGCCGTCGTCGGCATCGCCGAACATCGGCACGTTGCCGCCCACGTCCATGACGGAGGCGATGAACTCGAGCATCGCCTCGAGGCGCTGCGCATATTCCTTCGGAAACTCGTCGCCGTTCGCATGCCCCGCGAGATACGGCAACAGCAGCAGGTCGAAGGTCCACTGGACATAGGAAGTCGCCTGCTCGCGATTCACGCCGTCGGGCGCGTTCTGCAGCAACGCCTCTCGCTCGAGGATCTGGCGGCTCGCGGCGCGCCAATGGTCGGCGCGCTCCCAGTGCGGCCATGCCATCGCCGCGATGTACACGCCCGCCGCCTCGCCCACCAGGTGGTTGTTGGCCGAAGAGTGCAGCGAGTAGTGGCCGGAGACGAACTCCGCGTGCTGGTAGACCGATTCGAGCCAGCGGGCGCGGAATGCCTGCCCCGCCGTGCTCGCGAACACCGGCGAGCTCGCCCCGCCGATGAGCTGCCACGCGAGCGCCCAGTTGATGAGCCGCAGCCCCGCCTCGAGGCTGCTCGCCCAGTTGACGCCCATGCGGAACGGGCACGCGTCGAACCAGCTCTCGAGGTGGCTCGTCAGCGTCTCGGCGTAGCGCGCCTCGTGCGTGAGCGCCCAGGCCTGCGCGAGTGTGACCAGGTGCAGGTGCCGGTTCGGCTCCCACAGGTATTTGCAATCGCCCACGATCGCGGGGTCGCGGTAGTCGAGCTGCTTGCCGAAATCGAGCGGCGCCTCGATGCCGGTCTTCGGATCGCGGTTCCAGCGCGGCGGGCTGCCGAGGTCGATGCCCTCGAGGGCGAATACGTCATGGATGCCCGCGACCACGCGATCGGCGGCGGCGAGGTACGGCGCCGGATCGACCGTGGCGTTCGCATGGATCCACGCATGGGGCTCGAAGTGCGTGTCGGCCTGCGGCACGTGGCAGCGCCTGAGGCCCCAACGCTCGGCACGCATCGCCGCGGCCTTCACCACGCGATGGCCGATCTCGGCCGGCGTCATGCAACGCAGCCGGTTCAGCTTCCACGCGAGGCCCGCGCCTGCGGCGGGCTTCAGGCGTATTGCCGGTGCCAGATTTCGAGGTTGAGTAGCGCCCATAGGAGCTTTTCGTGGTTCTGCCGCCCTTCGATGTGATCGCCGACCACGCGGTCCAGCACTTGCGGGTCGAAGTAGCCGCGGGTTTTCGAGTCCGCGCCCTGCAGGTGGTCGCGCAGGTATTCCTTCATGGGTCCCTGGAACCAGGCGTTCACCGGCACCCGGAAGCCGACCTTCGGCCGGTCGAGGATCTGCTGGGGAATGAGGCTCTTGCCCGCTTCCCGCAGCACCCATTTGGTGGTGAGGCCCTTCACGCGATAGTGGTCGGGAAGCCCCGAGACGAACCCCGCGAGGTGGTGGTCGAGGAACGGCACGCGCGATTCGATCGAGGCGGCCATCGTCATGCGGTCGCCGCGCTCGAGCAGATTGTCGGGCAGCCAGCTCGTCTGGTCGGAGTAGAGGATGCGGCGCAGGGTGGAATTCGTGGCCGCGCTATCGAAGGGAGGGCTGCACTCTCGGTTGGAAGCTTCCACCCGGAGAATGGTCAACTCATCGCGCTCGCGGTTGTTCAGTGCGCCGAACCAGCGCGGATAGCGCTCCGGCCAGTTCTCGATGTTCATGTTGGTGACCGCGGTCTTGGCGCGGCGGAAACCGTAAGGAAGCGACTGGGTGAGCGGCGCGATCAGTCCGTGCCGGATGAACCCCGGCATCAGCTGCCACGGCTGCGTGAAGCGCTCGTAGACGTGCTTCGGATAGCCGCCGAGGATCTCGTCGCTGCCCTCGCCCGTGAGCACCATCTTCACGCTCTTCGAGGCCTCCCTGGCGAGCATGTAGATCGGGATGTCGGAGGGCTCGCTCACGGGCGCGTCGCGGAACCCGACCAGCTTCGGCAGGTGGTCGATCACGTCGCGCGCGTCGACCTCGAGCTCGTGGTGGTCGGTGCCGAAGTGGCGCGCCACGACGGCCGCGTAGCCGAGCTCGCTGTACGCGCCTTCCTTGAAGCCCACCGAGAAGGTCTTGACCTTCGAGTTGTGGCGCGTCATCAGCGCCACGATCGCCGAGGAGTCGAGGCCGCCCGACAGGAACGCGCCGAACGGCACGTCGCTCACCATCTGCAGCTTGACCGCCTCGTCGAGCTGGTTCAGGAAGGCGGGCACGGCGTCGCCGTTGGCGGGTGTGTGCGACGAGGCCTCGCGGTCGGGCGCGACCCAGTAGCGCCGCTCGGTCAGCTTGCCGCGCTCCCAGGTGGCGCAAGTTCCGGGGCCCAACTTCCTCACGCCGCGGAAGAGCGTGCGTGGGCCGGGCACGTAACGGTAAGAAAGGTAATCCCAGACCGCCGACAGGTTCACGTCGGGCTTCGGGCGTGGGAGCGCGAGGAGCGCCTTGATCTCGGAGGCGAAGTAGAGCCCGTCGTCGCCCTCGATCAAAAAGAGCGGCTTTTCGCCGAAGCGGTCGCGCGCGAGGTACAGGCGCTCGTTCCTGCCGTCCCAGATGGCGAAGGCGAACATGCCGCGCAGGCGCTCGACCACCTGGTCGCCCCAATGCTGGTAGGCGCGCAGCAGCACCTCGGTGTCGGAGTCGGTGGTGAACTTGAAGCCGCACGCCGCCAGCTCGTCGCGCAGCTCGCGGAAATTGTAGATCTCGCCGTTGAAGGTGAGCGCGAGCTGGGCCTCGTCATCGACCATCGGCTGGTGGCCGCCGTTCGGATCGATGATGGCGAGGCGGCGGTGGCCGAGGAACACGCGGCTGCCGTCGGAAGCGCGGTACTCCCGGGTGCCGTGGCCGTCGGGGCCCCGATGCTCGATCGCATGCAGCATGCGCTCGAGGGTCGCGAGCGTCATGAGGCTCTTGCCGTTGACCACGCCGCCGGCGATTCCGCACATGGGGCTAGTCCTCGCGGCCGGCGGCGCTGAGCGCCGAGGCCGGGGACGGGGGACGGGCCGCACGCAGTGTCGGCAGCGGCGCGAAACCGGCACTCGCCAGCGCCATGCCGCCCGCGAGCGCGTTGTAGTGCTGGCGCAGGTTGCCGGCGAGGCGCTCGATCGAATAGGCGGCGCGCACGCGCTTCCTGCAGGCGCGGCTCATCCAGGAGAGCTGCTCGCGGTCGCCCGCCATGCTCACCAGGGCCTCGGCGATCGACCTGCCGTCGCGCTGCGGCACGATGAAACCGTGCGTGCCGTGGGTCATCACGTCGGGGATCGCGCCCACCGGGGTGGCAATCACGGGAAGGCCCGCGGCCATCGACTCGAGCAGCGCGTACGGCAGTCCCTCGGAATAGCTCGCGAGCACCATCGCGTCGGCCATGGCGAGGAGCTTCACTTTCTCGGCCCCGAACACCGGGCCCACGAACGTCACGCGCGGGGCGATCCCGAGCGCCACGGCGTAGCGGCGCAGCCGCGCCTCTTCGGCACCGTGCCCCGCGATCGTGAGGCGCGCGTCGACCCCGAGCTCGATCGCAAGGCGCAGGCCCTGCAGCGTTTCATACAGGCCCTTCTCGCGCGCCACGCGCCCGATGTAGACCAAGCGCAGCGGGTATTCGGCGCGCGAGCGCACCGT
>JANMYH010000329.1:0-1816 GCA_031381925.1 Burkholderiales bacterium
CGCCTCGAAGGCAAGCCGGTCGGCAAATCTTCACGAAGATGACACAATCCCTTGAGAGCAAGGCGGCATTCTGCGTTAGTAGAGATCTCAGCAGCCGATCATGCGCGACTATTTCATCCGAAGATTCCTCCTCATCCTGCCGACGCTGATCGGCGCGACGATGGTCGTTTTCTTCATCACGCGCATCACGCCGGGCGGGCCGCTGGAGGCGGCGCTGCAGAAGGCGGCGGCGCTGCAGGCGGAGCGCGGCATGAAGGACGCGGGCGCTTCGCTCAGCGAGGAGCAGAAGGAGGAGCTGGCGGCCTATTATGGCTTCGACCGGCCGTTTTTTCCCGCTTACCTCGTGTGGCTCGGACTGCTGCCGCGAGAGGCGGACAAACAGTACGTGAAGTTTGAGAAGGGCAAAGACGACGCGCCGGTGACATTGCAGATCCTGCTGCCGCGCGCCGAATGGAAGCCCAACAATGCGTATCGCGTCACGCAAGCCACCGTGAATCGCGCCGGTGAACTGAAGGCCGCCGCCGCGGCCGAGTTGAAGCCCTGGCACACGCGTGCGGAGCCGCAAAAGGAGCGTGTGCAGGTGTTTCGTTCCCAATTCGACGGCCTCCTGCAAGGCAACCTCGGCATCTCCACGCGCTACAACGAGTACGTCTGGGATATGGTTCGTGAGCGGATGCCCATTTCGATCTTCTATGGTCTGGCGACGTTTTTCGTGACGTACATCGTGTGCATACCGCTTGGGATTCTAAAAGCGATCAAGCACCGCACGGCGATCGACAATGTCAGCTCCATCCTGATTTTCATCGGGTATGCGATTCCCGGCTTTGTGCTGGCCAGTGTGCTCGTGGTGTATCTCGCCGCGCGGCTGGGCTGGTTTCCGACCGGGGGATTTGTCAGCGAGAATTTCGACTCGCTCAGCCTGGCGGGAAAGACCTGGGACGTGATGCATCACTCGTTTCTGCCGCTCGTCTGCTATCTCGTGGGCAGCTTTGCCTTCATGACGATGCTGGTGAAAAACAATCTCATGGACAACCTGGCCGCTGATTATGTGCGCACGGCGGTGGCGAAGGGCGCGAGCTTCCGGCGTGCGGTGCTAGTCCATGCGCTGAGGAACTCGCTCATCCCTCTCGCCACGACGCTCGGTCACATCGTTTCTATTTTCGTGGCTGGCTCGGTGCTGATCGAGCTGATTTTCGAGATCAACGGCTTCGGACTGCTGGGCTACAACAGCATCCTGGATCGTGATTACCCGCTCGTGATGGGCATTCTCGTCATCGATGTGGTGCTGCTGATGGTGGGCAACATCCTGTCGGATTTCTTCGTCGCGCTGGCCGATCCGCGCATTCGCTTTGAGTGACATGTCACCCCGCACCTTCGGCATCACGACCTTGATCTATGCGGCGCTCAGTGCGCTTTTTCGATCGTTGTCGCTCTCGGTGCCGGTGTTCAAGGTGCCTTTCCTCGGTGGTGCGTGGGTCGGGTGGTCGCTGCTGGCGATTCTCGTCCTCGCAGCTGCCTATCTTTTGTGGAAAGGCCAGCGTCAGTGGAATCTGAGCCCGCTCACGTTGAAACAGGTCCAACGTTTTCGCGCCATCCGACGCGGGCATCTGTCGTTCCTCGTGCTGCTCGGGTTGGTGGGCCTGGCGGCGCTCGACAATTTGATCGTTGGCAAGCGCGCGCTGATGGTCAGTTACGAGGGGCATTTGTATTTCCCGTTCGCGACCGATGTGCTGCCCGCGACGACATTTGGATTGAAGGACAAGAGCGAGACGGATTATCGCGAGTTGCAGAGGCAATTTCGAGAGCAGAATTCAGC
>JANMYH010000351.1:0-11425 GCA_031381925.1 Burkholderiales bacterium
GCGGTCGAACTGCATGCCTTCGACGAGGTCGAGCTCGTTCTCCAGGCCCTTGCCGTCTTCCACGGTGATGACGCCTTCCTTGCCGACCTTGTCCATGGCTTCGGCGATCGTCTTGCCGATCTCCGGATCCGCGTTGGCGGAGATGGCGCCGACCTGGGCGATCTCCTTCGACGTGGTGCACGGCTTGCTGATCTTCTTCAGCTCCTCGACCGCGGCGGTGACCGCCTTGTCGATGCCGCGCTTCAGGTCCATCGGGTTCATGCCCGCGGCCACGTACTTCATGCCCTCGGTCACGATCGACTGCGCGAGCACGGTCGCGGTGGTGGTGCCGTCACCGGCGACATCGGAAGTCTTGGAGGCGACTTCCTTCACCAGCTGCGCGCCCATGTTCTCGAACTTGTCCTTCAGCTCGATCTCCTTCGCGACCGACACGCCGTCCTTGGTGACGGTGGGGGCCCCGAACGAGCGCTCGAGCACGACGTTGCGGCCCTTCGGGCCCAGCGTCACCTTGACCGCATCGGCCAGGATGTTGACGCCCGCGATCATGCGAACGCGCGCGTTCTCTTTGAATTTGACGTCTTTGGCTGCCATGGTTGTATTCCTCTCGTAATTCGGTAAGGGACGGCTATCAGTTCACGACGGCCATGATGTCTTCCTCGCGCATCACGAGGAGCTCGTCGCCATCGACCTTCACGGTCGTGCCCGAGTACTTGCCAAACAGGATCTTGTCGCCGACTTTCACGTCGACGGCGGTGACTTTGCCCTCGTCGTTCTTCTTGCCGGGGCCGACGGCGAGCACTTCGCCCTGGTCGGGCTTCTCGGCGGCGGTGTCGGGAATGACGATGCCGGAGGCGGTCTTGCGCTCTTCTTCCAGCCGCTTGACGATGACGCGGTCGTGCAACGGACGCAGTTTCATGGCTTCACTCCTGTGGTGTTATGGGGACGTACCGAAAACCAGGACATCCCCGGTTTTGAATTCGTGGGCGGGCTTAGCACTCACCCGATACGAGTGCTAATAATAGGCCCGAAGAGTCACGAGTTCAAGTAGGCGAAATCGGGGGTGATTAGCGGAGTGACCGCTTACCGATGGGTGGGCCGCAGACACAGCCTTTGAAATCAATCGGTTAGAGCCAGAGGGCGAGGGCTCGCGCGCCGGTTTCCTTGAGGCGGTCCTTGATCGGACGCCCTCGCCACATCGCAAGGGTGATCTCTTCGGAATTCGCCTGGTCCTTGGCGAAGACCCCCAGCACCTGGCTCGCGAACTCGGGGCCCACGACCACGACGTTCAACTCGTCGTTGTAGACGAGGCTGCGCCAGTCGAGGTTGGTCGAGCCGATCGTGGTCCAGACCCCATCGATGACCGCCGCCTTGGAATGCAGCATGCGGTTCTTGCGCTCGAAAATCTTCACGCCCGCCTCGAGCAGGTCGCCGTAGAAGGAGCGGCCCGCGTGGTAGACGAGGGAGTTGTCGGACTTGCTCGGGAGGATCAGCTTCACGTCCACCCCGCGCGTGGCCGCCGACTTGAGCGCCGCCACCAGCTGCGGGTGCGGGACGAAATAGGCATTCATGATGAATACCTCCTTTTCGGCGGCCTCGACTGCCGAGATGAGCGCGACGTAGAGCGCGTTGCCGCTCTTGTCCTCGGGCGATCCCGCGATCGCACGCACGATGTGCGGGCCCTCGCTCTTCAGCGTGGGGTAGAGGCCCGCTTCGGGCATTGGCTCCTTCCTCCAGCGCTCCCACTGCTTCACGAACGCCCGCTGCAGGTCCGCGACGACGGGACCCTCGAGACGGACCTGCAAGTCGCGCCACGGGCGCTCTTCGAACGGCGGATCTTCGCCGCCTTCGGCCCGGCCGTGGGAGGAGCCCGAGACGAAGGAGCCGCGCGCGCCCGGCTCCGAGACGCCGCTATACACGCCGCTGATGTTGATGCCTCCGAGGAAGGCAATGCGCCCGTCCACCACCAGCAACTTCCGGTGATCGCGGTTCTGGATGCCCAGGAGGTCGAGCGCCTTCAGCGACTTCACGGGGTTGAACGCGACGACCTGCACGCCGCCCGCTTCCAGGTCCTTGAAGAACTCCTTGGGAGTGGACACACTGCCCACGCCGTCGTAGACGAGGCGCACCGGCACCCCGGCCTTCGCGCGTTCCATGAGTGCCGTAGCGAACTGGCGTCCCACCTCGTCGGCCTCGAAAATGTACATCTCCATGTGCACGTGGTGCCTGGCGCCCTTGATCGCGGCGATCATCGCCGTATAGGTCGCCTTGCCGTCCTCGAGGATGGAGACCTTGTTGCCCAGGCTCAACGGCGTGTCGGTGAGGGCCTCCTCGACGGCGACATGGCGCTCGAGGATTCCCGAATCGGGCGCGCGCCGCTTGAGCTCCTCGAGGATGCGCACGCTTTGCGCATTGCTGAGCGCGCCGCGGGCGCCTTCCACCCGCACCGGCTCGCGTTCCTGCGCGAGGAGGAAGCGGTCGATCGGTGGAATCGAGGCGCACCCCGCGAGGGCGAGCGCAAACGCCGCCGCCGCGAACCGCGCGAGGCGCGCCACGATCGGATCGAATGCGCGGATCGCGGCGCCGATGATCAGCTCACCAACCGCGGGCAGCGGCCGAACTGGTAGACCACGCGGCGCGTGCGCAGCGTATGTCCCGAGCGCGTGGGCGCGGGCAGCACCGGGCACGGGGGATTGCGATAGCCGCCCTCCTGCAGCGTGACATCGTCAGCCACGTCGGCCCACACACCGCCGCGCACCGGGCGAAACAGCCATTGGATGTAACCGCTGCGCGCCGCGGCCTCGATCAGTTCGGTCGAGTCAGGCACCTCGGCGACCATCGGAGGCTGCCCGTCGATGGCCACCGGCAGCGAGCCGAAGGCGCCCATGCATTCCAGGGATTCCTGCTCGGAGGCGCCGGGCCGCACGAATGGCAGCGCCTCGGTGCGCGCGAGGTCCCACGAGCCCAGTTCCCAGGCCACGTCGAGTACCTCGTTTTCGAGCTCGCCGAACTGGTCCCAGCGGTCGTTCACCTGCAGCGCGGAGCTTGGCACCGCCTGGTAGGCCACCACGTTCGCGTCGGTCACATCGGCCAGGCGCATCTCGACGAAGCCATGCCAATGCAACGTCAGCACCACCGGCGTATTGGCGTAGGGCACCGCGGCCACCGTGATCGCCACCAGGGGCAGGCGGTTGGCAATCAACTGGGTCTCGATTCGGTCGAGCAAGTGCATGTTTGCCTCCTCGGTGGATGAGAATTGCTTCCGGGTCCGGGGTTCCGTACCCCTGGTCCAATGGAAGCAAATCGCGTGCTCAATTCGTTTTTTGCATGAAATCCATGGGCCTGTGTTGCTAGCACTCGTCGGGGTTGGATGCCACTGGGGTTCCTCGTTCCGACGCTAGAATGGGCGTCCTCCTACCGAAATCGAGGCCGCACCGCGTGCCGCTGCTGGGAAAAGCCGAAAAAGGACAACTCGAGGAACTGGTCCTCGGGAAGCTGCAGGCGCACTACGACGCGCAGGGCGCGGCGGCTTTGCTCGAGGAAAACCTGCGTGTCGTGGTCACCGCGCGGGGGGTCGACCTGGATCGCGGCGAGCATCCCGACCCCTTGGCCGCAGTGCCGATTCGCACGCTCTTCACCGCGCTTTGCTATCTCACGGCGGGCTCGCCCACGATGCCGCGCGACGCGCTCGCGGCCCTGTCGACCGAGGCCACCAGCGCGTGCGCGACGCAGATCAATCGCATCGGCCCGAACTGAGGCGTCCGTGAGCAACCGCGACATGGTGGCGCGCAGCCTGGCTGCCGTCTGGCATCCCTGCACCCAGATGAAGCAGCACGAGCGCTTCCCGCTGGTCCCGATCCGGCGCGCGGAGGGACCGTGGCTGCACGACTTCGAAGGCCGGCGCTACCTGGACGGGGTGAGCTCATGGTGGGTGAATCTCTTCGGGCATTCCCATGCGTCGATCAACGCGGCGATCGCCCGCCAGGTTGAATCCCTCGAGCACGTGATGCTCGCGGGGTTCACCCACGAGCCCGTGGTTGAGCTCGCCGAGCGGCTCTCCGCAATCGCGCCGGGCAGGCTCGGCCACGCGTTCTTCGCGTCCGACGGCGCGTCCGCCACCGAGATCGCGCTCAAGATGGCGTTCCGCTACTGGTCCAACCGCGGCCGTGCCGGAAAGGAGCGCTTCGTCGCCCTCCAGGGCGGCTACCACGGCGAGACCGTGGGCGCCCTCGGCGTGACCGACGTCGCGATCTTCCGGGACGCATACGCGCCCCTCCTCCACCCGGGGCTGGTGGCGCCGTTTCCGTCGCGCGACGCCGACGACCCCCAGTACGCCGGAATCCGCGGCGCGGAGATCGCGGCTGCGGCGCTCGAGCGCCTCTTCGAGGCACGCCACGCGCAAATCGCCGCGCTCATCGTCGAGCCGCTGGCGCAGGGCGCGGCAGGCATGCGCTTCTACCATCCCGAGTACCTGCGGCGCGCGCGCGCGCTCTGCACGCGCTACGAGGTGCTCCTCATCGCCGACGAGATCATGACGGGCTTCGGGCGCACCGGCACGATGTTCGCGTGCGAGCAGGCGGGGATCGCGCCTGACCTCATGTGCCTGTCGAAGGGACTCACCGGCGGCTACCTTCCGCTGTCGTGCGTGCTGTCGTCCGATGCGCTCTACGAGGCGTTCTACGACGACCGTGTCGCGCGCGGCTTCCTTCACTCGCACTCGTACACCGGCAACCCGCTTGCCTGCCGCGCGGCGTGCGCGGTGCTCGATCTCTTCGAGAGCGAGGACGTGATCGCGACGAACGCGCGCAAGGCGGCGCGTTTCTTCCAGGCGGCGGCCGGGCTCGCGCATCACCCGGGCGTGCGCGACTTCCGCCACCTGGGCATGATCTGGGCCTTCGAGGTCGCGGGAGCGGGGCCCGACTTCGCCGCTCGCGCCTTCGAGCTCGCCCTGGCGCGCGGCGTGCTGCTTCGCCCCATCGGCAACACGGTCTACTTCATGCCACCCTACGTGATCGGCGACGAGGAGTTCGCGCTGCTGGTCGAGACCGGCATGGCGTTGGTGGACAACCTTGGGTAAGGCATGAACACGCGCATGAGGGCTTTTCTCCGGGGCCTCGGTGTCTACTCCGCGCTCTGCGTGTTCCCGGCCGCAGGAGCCGGCTTGCCGGAGGGCGTGCAGGCCGCGCTCACGCGCGCCGGCGTCCCGGCCTCGGCCGTGGCCGTGGTGGTCGAGCCCGTGGCAGACGGCCCGGTACTGGTCTCCCACGAAGCGGGCGTCCCGGTCAATCCCGCCTCGGTGATGAAGCTCGTGACCACGTTCGCGGCGCTCGACCTCCTCGGCCCCGCGTTCACGTTCCGCACCGATTTCCTGCTCGAGGGCACGCTCGCCGGCGGGGTGCTCGAGGGCAATCTCGTGATCCGCGGCGGCGGTGATCCGAAGCTCACGTACGAAAACCTGTGGCGCATCGCCCACCAGCTGCGCGCGCGGGGACTGCGCGAGATCCACGGCGACGTCGTGGTCGACCGCACCTACTTCGCACCCGTGGTGCACGATCCCGCGCGTTTCGACAACGAGCCGCGGCGCGCCTACAACGTGGGTATCGACGCGTTGCTGGTCAATTTCCAGGCGGTCAGCTTCACGGTGATGCCGGATGGAGAATCCGTTCGGGTCGCCGCCGAGCCGGACCTGCCCAATGTGCAGCTGGCCAGCCGCGTGGCGATCACGCGCGGGCCGTGCGGCGACTGGAAGCGCAACCTCAAGGTCTCCGTCGACGAGAACGGGCTCATCGCCACCGTCGTCTTCAGTGGCACCTACGCGGCCGCGTGCGGCGAAAAGACGTGGGCGCTCTCGTTGCTCGACGGGCCGCGATTCACCGAGGCCGCCTTTCGATGGCTGTGGAGCGAGTCGGGAGGCGTGCTGCGCGGCAAAATGCGCGCCGGGCCCGTGCCCCCCGCCGCGACACTCTTCTACCGGCACGAGTCCGAGCCGCTCGCGAGCCTCGCGCGCGACATGAACAAGTATTCGAACAACGTGATGGCGCGCCACGTGTTCCTCGCGCTCTCGGCAGAGCGTGGCACCGGCCCGGGCGAGGCCCGCACGAGCGAGCGCATCGTGCGCGAATGGCTCAAGGCGCGCGCCATCGAGGCGCCCGAGATCACCATCGAGAACGGCTCGGGCCTGTCACGCACCGACCGCGTGTCGGCCGCGACCATCGCCGCGGTCCTGCGAAGCGCATGGGGCAGCGCGCTCATGCCCGAGATCGCCGCGTCGCTGCCGGTGTACGCCGTCGACGGCACCCTCAAGACCCGCAGCGGCGCGTCGGCAGGGCAGGCGCACCTGAAGGGGGGGACGCTCACCGGGGTGCAGAGCGTGGCCGGCTACGTGCTCGACGCCCGCGGGCGCCGCTGGGTCGTGGTGATGATCGTGAACCACCCGAACGCGGGCGCCGCACAGCCCGCGATCGACGCGCTCGTCGAGTGGGTCTATCGCCAGCCCGGCAAGGCGGGTGCCCGATGACCGCTGCGATCCTGGAGACCCATGAAGTCGTGAACCAGGTGCCGCCACTGGAGGGCTACGACGCGTACGGCGCCGATCCATGGCTGCCCGACGCGGTGCGCCGCGCCGGCGCGGAGTGGGTCGACGCGTCGGCCCGCGGCCTGGGCGTCTACGTGGGCTCGCCGGAGGCGCACCACCATGCCACGCTTGCCAACCGCTACACGCCGGAGCTGAAGACCCACGACCGCACCGGGTTTCGCATCGACGCCGTCGAGTACCACCCGTCGTACCACGTGCTCATGAACCGCGCGTTCGCAGCCGGCGTCCATTCGCTCGCCTGGAAACGCGAAGCCGGGGGATTCAGCGCGCGCGCCGCGCTCTTCTACCTGTGGAACCAGCTGGAGCAGGGCACCGCCTGCCCGGTCACCATGACTTTCGCATCGGTCGCGGTGCTCGAGCACGCGCCGGACATCGCGCGCGAGTGGCGCCCCAAAGTGCTCGCCGACGCCTACGACCCGCGGCCCGCCCCGGTCTCGCAAAAGGCCGCGGCCACCATCGGCATGGCGATGACCGAGAAGCAGGGCGGCTCGGACCTGCGCGCGGTGCAGACCGCGGCCTGGCGCGACGGGGCGCAATGGCGCCTCACCGGGCACAAATGGTTCTGCTCGGCGCCGATGAGCGACGCGTTCTTCACCCTCGCGCGCCTGCCCGAGGGCGTGAGCTGCTTCTTCGTGCCGCGCTCGCTGCCGGACGGGCAGCGCAACCCGTTCCTGATCCAGCGCCTCAAGGAAAAGGTCGGCAACCGTTCCAATGCGTCGGCCGAGATCGAGTATCGCGACACCTTCGCGAGGCTCGTGGGCGAACCGGGGCGCGGGATCGCGACGCTCATCGGCATGGCGCACTACACCCGATTCGACATCGTGGTGGGCGTGGCGGCGATGATGCGCGCCGCGCTGAACCAGGCGTTGCACCACGCCCGGCACCGCCGCGCATTCGGCAAGCGCCTCCAGGACCACCCGCTGATGGCCAACGTGCTCGCCGACCTCGCGCTCGAAGCGCAGTCCGCGACCCTGCTCGCCTTCCGCCTCGCGTGCGCCTTCGACCGCTCCAGGGCCGAGCCCGCCGAGCGCGAGCTGCAGCGCGCCCTCACCCCGATCGCCAAGTATTGGCTGTGCAAGCGCATGGTCGCCGTGGCGGCCGAGGCGATGGAATGCCTCGGGGGCAACGGCTACGTCGAGGATGGACCGCTGGGGCGCCTGTATCGCGAGGCCCCGCTGAACGGCATCTGGGAGGGCAGCGCGAACGTGATCTGCCTCGACGCGTTGCGCGCCCTGCAACGCTCCCCCGAGGCATTCGCGGCGCTCGAGCGCGAGGTCACCGCCGCGCAGGAACCCCGCCTCGGCGCGCGACTCGAAATTGCACGCAGGCTCCTGGCCGATCCCGCCACGGCCGAAACCCAGGCGCGCACGGTGCTAGAGCTGCTCGCGGTGTGCGTGCAAGGCTCCCTCATGAAGCGCCACGCGAGCCCCGATGCCGCCGAAGCGTTCTGCGCTTCGCGGGTGGACAGCCTGGGGAGCGGACGCGCGTTCGGAACGCTGGACGTGGATGCGGGGCGACTCGATGCGTTGATCGAGCGGGCACGGCTGGAGGACTGAACTCAGGCGGCCTTCGCCTCTTCCAGCATGGTGAGCTTCTGGCGCGCGAGCAGGAAACGGCGTCCCATCTCGCACAGCGCTTCGGCATCGAAGCTTTCCGCGAGCTGCGCGAAAGCCTCCGAGTGCTCGGATTCGATGTGCCGGGAGATCAGATCGCGCACCACGTTCAGGCGCGCATTCCATTCGCTCGAGCGTGGCCTGCACGCGCCCATCTTGTCGAACACGCTTTCAACCAACTCGTGCTCGACGAATCGCTCGTCGGCGCGGGTCGAGGCGCGGGCACCCGCCGTGCCACCTTCCAGAGCGCGGTAGACCACCGCCTCCTCCGCGAGCGCGTGGATCATCCACGCCCGCCGCACCCGCTGAACCAGGAAACGACAGCGATGCTCGTCGAATTCTCCCCGCAACGCGTCAAGCTCCACGAGCGCCGACTCGTGGTCGCGGCGAAGCTGGTTGCGGATATCGTCGAAAGCGTCCATGTCTCGAATGCGGGGATGGGCCCTGATATCCTCCCCGGGACATGGGCGCTCGGAAATCAGGCAATGGCGTCCAGGCGTGTCGGCCGCCACTAGCGGTGCTGTCAGCCGCCTCCTACGCGCGGCCCTCGAACCCACTGATTTACGCAAAAAAGCGTCCCCAGCGCCGCGACCACCGCGGCCGCGAACGACGCCGCGATGCCCCAGGCGACCAGGGTCGAGGCGACCACCAGGAAGAAGGCCGTGAAGCCCGACAGGCCCACGACGAAGCCGCGCGCGAGCCGGGTGAGTGCCGCTCGGCCGTAGAGCGCGAGAGTGAAGGGCGGCATGATCGATCCGGTGATCGGGAGCGACAGCAGGATTCCGCTCACCATGGGGCCGAACAGCGGCGCGCTCCAGAGGATCAGGCCGGCGAGCGCGAATGCCGCCACGAGCCGCAAGCGCAGCTCCATGGGCGGAATCGACGGCCGCGCCGACTCGCCGCGGACCGCCGGAAGCCAGCGCCACGTCGCCACGAGCGTGCCGGTGGCCACGAGGAACGCGAGGGCCACGGTGAGCGGCAACTGGCTCACGATCAGTGCGGCGAGGGCGAAGCCGGTCCATCCGGCGGCGAGCGCCGCCGCCCATCCCCGCCGCTGGCCCACATGGGCGAGCGCCATCAAGTGCGCCCCCTGCCCCAGCACGGCGGCGAGGGTGAAGAGCGCTGACTTCGCCGCGAACGCGGTTCCGAAGTCGAGCGCGAGGAAGAGCGTGATCGGCCCGCCGATCAGCGGCAACCCGCCGAGGTAGCCCGACACCGAGTGTCCCCAGCGCCGTGCCGCGAGGCTCGCGAGCCACACCGCGGCCGGCACCAGCGCAAGCCGCAGCCACGTCTCCGCGGTCACTCCCGCCGATTCCCGCCCGCCACCATCGGATACATGTACAGCCGGCATTCGAGCGCGCCGTTGTAGAGCACGGTCTTGCGCGCGGGCTTCAGGCGGATCAGCTTCGGCAGCTCCGGGTCGCCGGAGAAGATGAATGCAGTCCAGCCGTCGAATTTCTGCTTCAGGGCATTTCCCAGCTCGGGGTAGAACTGCGCGAGCTTCTCCTTCTCGCCGAGGCGCACGCCATAGGGGGGATTGGTGACGAGCATGCCGGTGGGCGCCGGCGCCGAGAGCTCGAGCAGGTTCACCTGCTTCAGCTTCACCGCCTCCTCGAGGCCCGCCTCGCGCAGGTTGAGCACCGCGTGGCCCAGCGAGCGCCCGTAGAGGTCGGAGCCGAAGATCGGCAGCGGCTCCTCCGGTGTCTCGCTCTTCCTCGCGTTGGCGAGCATTCGATCCCAGGTCGCCTCGTTGTAGCGCGCGAGTTTCGCGAAGGCAAAATCGCGGCTGCGACCTGCCGCGCGCCCGAGCGAGATCTCGGCGGCTTCCGAGAGGAATGTGCCCGCGCCGCACATCGGGTCGAGGAGTGGCACGCCGGGCTTCCAGCGTGCAAGCCGAAGGATGCCGGCCGCGAGGTTCTTCTTGAGCGGCGCTTCTCCCACGTGGTCGCGCCGGCCGCGCTTGAAGAGCGACTCGCCGCTGGTATCCACGTAGAGCGTGCAGACCT
This sequence comes from Burkholderiales bacterium, assembly GCA_031381925.1. Taxonomy (GTDB): domain Bacteria; phylum Pseudomonadota; class Gammaproteobacteria; order Burkholderiales; family Usitatibacteraceae; genus Usitatibacter. The sequence goes on from JANMYH010000351.1 coordinate 10,212, forward strand.
TCTCGTCGAGGAAGACGTGCACGCGCAGGTCGGGCTCGCGCGAGGCGACCGACGGACGCCGCCCCACGGCGCCGCGGAACTGGTCGGCGATCGCGTCCTTCACCCGCAGCGTGATGAAGTCGAGGCTCTTCACCGGGCTGCGATGCGCGTTCGTGTCGACCTTGAAGGTGCGATCGGCGTTGAAGTAATGGCTCCAGCTCACCCCGGCCGCGCCCTGGTAGACGTCGTCCTCGCCCTTGTAGGCGAACTGCGCGACGCGCCACAGGATGCGGCTCGCGATGCGCGAATGAAGGTTGGTGATGTAGACCAGGTCGAACGGCCCCGTGAAGGAGACGCCCGCGTCCACCGCCTTCGCTTCGGCCGCGCCCAGCTCGGCGAGCTCTTCGGCCAGGACCGGGGCAAGCCCCCGCGGGCACGGCGCGAAGAAGAGATGGGTCGAGCTGTCCTGCTTCACCAGGATGCGGGGGGCGGGCGCGCTCATCTCAGAAAGGCTTGACGACGACGAGGACGACGATGGGGATCAGCAGGAGGATCGGCGCCTCGTTCAGCCACCGGTAGAAGACGTGCGAATGGCGATTCGCGTCGCGTGCGAACGCACGCATCATTACCCCCAGCCATTCGTGATAGCCGACCAGCCCGGCGACGAGCACGAGCTTCGCGTACAGCCAGTGCCCGCCGACCCCGAAGCCGAGCCACATCCAGGCGCCCGAGAGGATCGTAAGGCCCATGGCGGGGGCCATAATGCCCCTGTAGAGCTTGCGCTCCATCACCTTGAAGCGCTCCTTCGAGACCGTGTCCTCGGCCTGGGCGTGATAGACGAACAGCCGCGGGAGATAAAATAGCCCCGCGAACCAGGCAATGACGAAAACGATGTGCAGCGCTTTGACCCACAACATGGGCGTAGATATTACGTGATGTTCCAGCGACTCATTGCAGCCCTTGCAGGCGCGATCGCGATCGCGGCCTCGACCGCGTTCGCGCTCGCCGCCCCGATGGTGAAGACCGAGCACGTCGAGGCCGAGCTGGTGAGCGAGAAGCTCGCCGCGCAGCCCGGCAAGCCGGTCGCCGTCGGGCTCAAGCTGCGCATGGCCGAGCACTGGCACACCTACTGGAAGAATCCGGGCGATTCGGGCTTGCCCACGCGCATCCACTGGGTCCTCCCCGAAGGCTGGAAAGCCGGCGAGATCCAGTGGCCCTATCCGAAGAACCTGCCG
>JANMYH010000353.1:0-4885 GCA_031381925.1 Burkholderiales bacterium
GCGCGCGGCCTCGGCCATGCGCGCGACGTCGAGCGGGCGGTGGTACCAGCCGGCGCGGGTGCGCAGCAAGGCCGGGGCCACGGGGGCATTCACCAGCAGGTAGCGATAGGTGCGGGCGCGGGCGCTATAGCGCGCGTGGAAGTCCGCGGCGACCTCGCAGGCCCAGTGGACGCGCGCGTGGGCGGGCAGGTGCGCGTTGGTGCCGCGAACCCAGGAAATCGGCTCGCGCACGGCATCGGTATCGAGATGCACCACTTGTGCGGCGGCGTGGACGCCGGTGTCGGTGCGCCCGGCGCCAGTCACTTCGATCGGGGAGTCGGCGAACTTCGAGAGGGCGTCCTGGAGGTGGTCCTGCACGCCGCAGCCGCCGGGTTGGGTCTGCCAGCCGCAGAAGGCGGCGCCGTCGTATTCGAGGCCGAGGGCGATGCGCACTTTATTGACCCCCTCCCGGACCCTCCCCCAAGGGGGAGGGAGACGAGCAAATCAAAGGGGGAGGGAGAAGGGCGTCACAGGGAGGAGATGAGCTTCTGCGCCTCTTCCTTCTGGGCCGAGGAGCCTTCCTTGGCGACTTCCTGCAGGATGTCGCGCGCGCCGTCCTTGTCGCCGATCTCGAGGTACGCCTTCGCGAGCTCGAGCTTGGTGGCGACACCCTCGCCGCCGCCCGAATCGCCACCGGGCGAATCGAGGCTCAGGTCCGCGAGGTCCAGGCCCGACGCAGCCGATGCCGCCGACGGATTGGCTGCCGGGCGCGTCGGATCCAGTTCGAGGTCGGTGGAGCCGCCAGGCTTCGCGGTGCCGGGGAATTCGAGACCCGACAAGTCGAAGTCGAACGACGGCTTGTCTTCCTTGGCCGGTGCGCTCGCTGCCGGGGCGGGCGCCGGGGAAGTGCTGAAATCGATGCCCGAGGACGTGCCTCCCATGCCATCGGACGACGACGCGCTGCCCTTGCTGCTTTCGACATCGAGATCGAAATCGGGCGCCGGGGCAGACCCGCCACCCGGGCCGCTGCTTCCCTCGAGGTCGAAGTCCACGTCGGGTTTCGCGTGCGCCGTGGCAGGAGCCATCGCGGAGTACGTCGCGGTCGAGCCGCCCGCGCCTCCGTACAACGGATTGGTGGAATCGATCTGCGCGCCCATCGCCGCGGCCTTCTGCCACAGCGGGGAGCTTTCGCCGACGGCCGCCTTCAGCTCCTTGGCAACGGTCTCGAATGCGGTGGCGCTCTTGCGCGCGTGGTAGATCTCGAGGAGCTTCAACGGGATCTCATGGCGACCCTTGTCGCGCGCCATCGCCTCCTTGAGGATCTCCTCGGCCTGCGCATCGCGGCCGTAGGCGATGTAGACCTCGGCTTCCGCCACCGGATCGACCTCGTCGGTGTCGACGGCGCCCGGACCCGTCTTGTCGAAGTCGGTCAGAAAGGAGCTGTTGCCCGTATCGACGAGCCCCCCTCCAGATTTCCCTGTCGTGCTATCGGGCTTGAGGTCGGAGGGAAACGCACTTGTCATTGAGCTTGACGGTCCCGCCTCAGCCCTATCCTTTCGTCGTCGGGCGAAGAGGAAGCCGCCGATGCCGAGCGCGGCGAGGCCGCCGATTCCGGCCATCAGGTACCACGGATTTTCGAGCAGCTCGTCGGTGAAGCTCTTCTCCACCGGCGCGGCTTTCTTGGGCGGGGCCTTCGCGTCGGTCTTGGGCGGCGCGGGCTTGGGCGCCTCGGCGACCTTGGGCGGCTCCGGCTTGGCGGCATCGACTTTCGGCGGCTCCGCGGGCTTGGTGGCGTCGGCAAGCTTGGTGTCGGCGGGCTTCGGCGGATCGAGCGACTTCAGTTCGGCGGGCTTGGCAGGCTCGACCTTCGGCGGTTCGATCTTGGCGGGTGCGGGCGTCGGCGCGGGCACGGGCATCGGAACCGGTGCTACGGCGACCTTCGAGTCGGCCTTCGCGGGCGCCCCACCCTTCAGGTCCAGCAGGCGCTGCATGTCGCGAATCTGTTTCTCGAGGTCGGCGACACGCGATTGCGATTCGCGCAGTGCCTTGTCCTTCGCGGTGACTTCTTCCTGCAGCGCGTTGACGCGTTCCTGGCCACCGCCTGCGCCCTTGCCGGCGCCGGACTTGCCGCTGTCGGACTTGGAAAGCTTGAGGACGTCCTTCGGCTCGGCCGAGGGAGGCGCGGGCGGTGTCACGGCCGCCGATGCAACACGGCCCGAAGCCACGTTGGTCGAATCGCTGCGCGCCGGGATGGAAGCGACTCCGCCCGCGAGCTGCTCGCGGTAGGCCTTCCAGTCGGCAACCTGGGTCCGGATTTCCTGGTTCGCTTCCTTGCGCTCGATCTGCGCGACTTCAGCGGCGGTCGGAACCTTGAGGATCTGGCCGGCCTTCAGGCGGTTCATGTTGTTGGCCACGAAGGCCGACTGGTTGTTGCGATAGAGCGCAACCAGCATCTGCTCGAGGCTCACGTCGGAGGGCTTGGTCTCCTCCGCGATCTTGCGCAGCGTCTCGCCCTTCTGGATCGGACCGTAGGTGTCGCCACTCGCGCTCGTCTCGGTCGGCGCGCCGGGTGCGGTGGAAGCGAGCTCCGCGCGCGCCGAGGGTCCGCCGGCGGGCGCGGCAGGCGCCGACGACGCGGGCGCCGAAGAAGACGCCGCCGGCGCGGGGGCCGGCGGGGTTTCGGGGACGCGGCTCGCGGGGGCCGCGGCGACCGATGGCGCGGTGACCCTGCTCTGGGCGTACCCCGGCGGGTCGAGCAGTATCGGGTACTCGCGTTGGATGCGGCCCGCGGGCCACGTGACTTCGATCAGCACGTCGACGAACGGCTCGTTGATCGGCGCGACGCTCGTGACCTTCAGGTACGGCTGGCCCGTGGGGCGCTTCTCGACGGAGAAGCGCAGCAATCTCAGGGACGGCGAATATTCGATGCGTGCATCGCGGAAGGCTTCGGGGGCGGCAACGCGCGCGGTGAGCGAATCGAGCTCACCCGGCTGGAGTGACACGAGGTCGATCTCGGCGCTGAGAACCTGGCCGAGCGCCGAGAGAACGGTGAGCTTGCCCATGCCGGCAGCGTTCGCGAGTGAAACGCCAAGGCAGAGCGCGAGGATTGCCCCGCTTCTTAGTATCCCCATTGTTTTGCCCATCCCAGCCCGGAAGAACGGTGAAATGTAGATTAACATCAGTGATTTATTGTTTCAACCTCACCCGGTTTTTCACATTATGTCCGAAGCCTGATATTTTTCAAGCTCTTTTTGCCCCGGCTCGGTGTCGTCCCCGCGAAGGCGGGGACCCAATTGGGCCCCGGCCTTCGCCGGGGCGACCCTTTGGTCAAGCAGCTTGCCGCGTCGCGACCTTCGCCTTCAACAGAATCTGCAGCATCCGCCGCAGCGGCTCCGCGGCACCCCACAGCAGCTGGTCGCCCACGGTAAATGCGGAAAGATACTCCCCTCCCATGCGCAGCTTGCGCAGGCGCCCGATGGGCACGTCGAGCGTGCCGGTGACGGCGACGGGGGTCAGGCGCTTCAACGTTTCGTCGCGCTTGTTGGGGACGACCTTCACCCACGGGTTGCCCGAGGCGAGCATCGACTCGATCTCGGCGAGCGGCAGGTCGCGCTTCAATTTGATGGTGAGGCCCTGGCTGTGGCAGCGCATCGCGCCCACGCGCACGCAGAGGCCATCGACGGGGATCTCGCTGTTGCCGCTGCGCCCGAGGATCTTGTTGGACTCCACGTGCCCCTTCCACTCCTCGCGGCTCTGGCCATTGCCGAGATCGGTGTCGATCCACGGCAGCAGGCTGCCGGCGAGCGGCACGCCGAAGTGCTCGGTCGGGAACGCCTCGTCGCGGAGGATTCCCGCCACCTCGCGGTCGATCTCGAGGATCGCCGAGGCGGGATCGTCGAGCAGGCCCTTGGCGGCGAAGGCCACCTCGCCCATCTGCTGCAGCAGCTCGCGCATGTTCTGCGCGCCCGCACCCGAAGCCGCCTGGTAGGTCATCGCGGAGACCCACTCCACCTGGTCGGCTTTCAGCAGCCCGTCGATCGCCATGAGCATGAGGCTCACGGTGCAGTTGCCACCGGCGTAAGTCTTGACGCCCGCCGCGAGCGCCTTGTCGATCACGGGCTTATTCACCGGGTCGAGGACGATGACCGCGTCCTTCTCCATCCGCAGCGCCGAGGCCGCGTCGATCCAGTAACCCTGCCAGCCCGCGGCGCGCAGCTTCGGATAGATGGCCTTGGTGTAGTCGCCGCCCTGGCAGGTGATGATCACGTCGAGCTTGGCGAGCTCGGCCACGTCGTTGGCATCCTTCAGCGGCATCGGTTTCTTTCCGACCGCCGGGCTTGCGCCGCCCACGTTCGAGGTCGTGAAGAACACGGGCTCGATCGCATCGAAGTCCCGCTCCTCGCGCATGCGCTCCATCAGGACGGAGCCCACCATGCCGCGCCAGCCTATAAATCCAACGGTCGTCATAGATGTCATTCCCGCGTAGGCGGGAATCCAAGTCAGTGAAACGGTTCTAGAGAGCTTTTACCACCGCCGAACCCATCTCGGCAGTGGTGGCCGGTTTAGCGCCTTTCGAGGCGATGTCACCGGTTCGGAGGCCAGAGGCGAGTGCGGCTCGGACGGCCTTTTCGATGCGAGCAGCCAGGTCCACCTTGCCGAACGTGTACCGGAACATCATCGCCATCGACAGGATCGTGGCGAGCGGATTGGCAACGCCCTTGCCCGCTATGTCCGGTGCCGAACCATGGATGGGCTCGTACAAACCCTTGCCGTTCGCATCGAGGGACGCCGACGGCAGCATGCCGATCGAGCCCGTCAGCATCGACGCCTCGTCGGAAAGGATGTCGCCGAACATGTTGCCCGTCACGATCACGTCGAATTGCCTCGGGTTCCTCACCAGCTGCAT
>JANMYH010000416.1:0-10800 GCA_031381925.1 Burkholderiales bacterium
CCTCGATCGGCCGGGTCCTGACCGCCGAGGCGGTGCGGCGCAGCGGCGCCGGACGCACGCTGATGGCCGAGGCGCTGGCTCGCGCCGGACGGCTCTGGCCGGGGCAGGCGATCCGGATCGGCGCGCAGCACTATCTCGAACGTTTTTACGGTACCTTCGGCTTCGTGCAGGCTTCCGAGCCCTACGACGAGGATGGCATCCAGCACATCGAGATGGTCCGGAATCCTGAACGCTGATTTCCATATCGACGGACATTGACGATGGAAAAGGGATGACGGGGAATGCTGTTCACGCTTGCGCTGCTGGTCGCTTTCGCCGTTCCGGTGGCGATGGCGGTGGGCTGCGTGATCATCGCCCGCCACCTCTACCTGCCGGGCAGCCGGCTCGCCGCGGGCTTCGCGGGGGTGGTCGGGTCGATCGCGCTCCCGGTCCTCGTGATCCTCGCGATTCGCAACGCGCCGGGCGACCTTCACGAACGCCTCGCGGGACCGGTCGGGCCGCTGGTCTCGCTGGCGTCTTTCGCCGCCGCGTCGCTCGTCGCGCCCGGCGTGCTCCTGTGGTTTCGACACAAAAAATAGGAACGACATAAATGAGTCTCCAGCTCGCGGGAAAATCGGCGGTCGTCACCGGCTCGACCAGCGGCATCGGACGTGCCATCGCCACGCTGTTCGCCGCCGAGGGCGCGAACGTGATGCTCAACGGCTTCGGCGACGCGGCCGAGATCGAGGCGCTGCGCGCCGGGCTCGAACGCTCCAGCGGGGCGAAAGCGCGCTTCCACGGCGCGGACATGATGAAGCCCGAGCAGATCGCGGCGCTGGTGCAGGCGGCCGAGAAGGAGTTCGGCGCCGTGGACATCCTGGTGAACAACGCCGGCATCCAGCACGTGGCACCCGTCGATGAGTTCCCCACCGAGCGATGGGATGCGATCATCGCGATCAATCTCTCGTCGGCGTTCCACGCCACCAAGGCGGCGCTGCCCGGCATGAAGCGGCGCCGTTGGGGCCGCGTGATCAACATCGCCTCGGCCCACGGCCTGGTCGCCTCGCCCAACAAGAGCGCGTACGTGGCGGCCAAGCACGGCGTCGTCGGCTTCACCAAGGCCGCGGCCCTGGAGAGCGCCGAGCTGGGCGTGCGCGTGAACGCGATCTGCCCGGGCTTCGTGCTCACGCCGCTGGTGCAGAAGCAGATCGACGACCTCGCGCGCCAGCACGGCATCACGACCGAGCGCGCCACCAAGGACTACATCCTCGCGCCCCAGCCGACGAAGGAGTTCGTCACGGTCGACCAGATCGCGGCCATGGCCCTGTACCTCGCGAGCGAGGCGGCCGCGCAGGTCAACGGCGCATCGTTCTCGATCGACGGCGGCTGGACGGCGCGATAATTCGTTCCATGCTTCGACGCCGCAGCAAGACTCCGAAGGTCAAGCATCACGAAACGCCCGGCCCGGAGGTGCGGCTGCGGCGCCGTGGGCGCCCCGACGCGCCGGTGCCGCCGGAGCTGCGCGTGCGGCCCGAGCACCTCGAGGCGCGCGCGCCGCCGTCGCCACCGAAGCAAGCTGTCCCCCGGCCCCGGGGGGCTTCGAAGCGCGAGCGGGCCGGCGATGTGGTGCTCGTCACCGGGTTCGATCCCTTTGGCGGCGAGCCGCTCAACCCGTCGTGGGAAGTCTGCGCGCGCCTGCCGCGGACGATCGCGGGGTTGCGCGTCGAGACTCTCCGCGTGCCGTGCGAATTCCGCCGCTCGATCGAGATGGCCGCAGAGGCGATCGAGCGCCATCGTCCGAAGCTGGTGATCCTCCTCGGCCAGGCCGGGGGGCGCGCCCACCTGTCGGTCGAACGCGTGGCGATCAACCTGGACGATGCGCGCCAGCCCGACAACGCCGGCGCCACGCCGGTCGACGAGGCGATCGCGGCCGAGGGGCCGCCCGCGTATTTCGCCACCCTTCCGGTCAAGGCGGTGGTTCGCGCGATGCGCGAGGCCGGTGCACCCGCGGTGGTCTCGAACTCCGCCGGCACCTACGTATGCAACCATCTGATGTACGGCGTGCTCCATTTCCTCGCGGCAAGCGGCGCTGCCGGGCGTGCCGGTTTCATCCACCTGCCCTACGCGGAGGAGCAGGTCCTCGACAAGCCCGGCGTCGCGGCGCTTTCCGTCGCCACGATGGCGAAGGGGGTGGAGGCGGGGATCGCCGCCGCGAGCCGCCATGCGCAGGACATCAAGGTTTCCGAAGGAACGCTGGACTGACGCCATAGAACAACTCGAATGGAAACAAGGAGCGAGAAATGAGCACGAGCAAGGTATATCCGGACGCGAAATCGGCCCTCGCCGGATTGCTGAAGGACGACATGACCATCGCCGCCGGCGGCTTCGGACTGTGCGGCATTCCCGAGAACCTGATCGCGGCGCTGGTGGAAAGTGGCGTCAAGGGATTGACGATCGCCGGCAACAACGCGGGCGTGGACGACTTCGGCATGGGGCTGCTGCTGAAGTCGCGGCAGGTGAAGAAGGTGATCGCCTCCTACGTCGGCGAGAACAAGGAGTTCGAGCGCCAGGTGCTCGCGGGAGAGCTCGAGCTGCAGCTCACGCCGCAGGGCACGCTCGCGGAGAAATTCCGTGCGGGCGGCGCCGGCATCCCGGGCTTCTACACCCGGACCGCCTACGGCACCAAGCTCGCCGAGCGGCATGACACCCATGTGTTCGACGGCCGCGAGTACGTGCTCGAGGAGGCGATCCGCACCGACCTGTCGGTCGTCAAGGCCTGGAAGGGCGACAAGCTCGGCAACCTCGTCTATCGCAAGACCTCGCGCAACTTCAACCCGATGATCGCCACCTGCGGCAAGGTGACGGTGGCGGAGGTCGAGCAGCTGGTGGAGGTGGGTGAGCTCGACCCGGACAACATCCACACGCCGGGCATCTACGTCGACCGCATCATCCAGGGCGCGAAGTACGAGAAGCGCATCGAGTTCCGCACCGTGTCGGGAGGGGCGGCGTCGAAGAAGGATTCGCCGACGCGCGACCTGATGGCGGGCCTCGCGGCCCAGGAGCTGCGCGATGGCTTCTACGTGAACCTGGGCATCGGGATCCCGACGCTGGTCGCCAACCACATTCCCAAGGGCATGACCGTGCACCTGCAGTCGGAGAACGGCCTCCTCGGGATCGGCCCCTTCCCGGCCGACGACCAGGTCGATCCGGACCTCATCAATGCCGGCAAGCAGACCATCACCACGCTGCCGGGGTCGAGCTTCTTCTCCAGCGCCGATTCCTTCGGCATGATCCGCGGCGGCCACGTGGACCTGTCGATCCTCGGCGGCCTCGAGGTCGCCGAGAACGGCGACCTCGCCAACTGGATGGTGCCCGGGAAGATGGTGAAGGGCCCCGGCGGCGCGATGGACCTGGTCTCCGGCGTGAAACGCGTGGTGGTATTGATGGAACACACCTCCAAGGACGGCGCCTCCAAGGTCCTGAAGCGATGCACGCTGCCGCTCACGGGCAAGGGCGTGGTGAACAAGATCATCACCGACCTGTGCGTGTTCGAGGTGGAGCCCGGCAAGGGACTGGTCCTCACCGAGCTGCACCCGGGCATCACGGTCGAGGACGTGAAGGCCAAGACGGCGGCGGACTTCCGCGTCGCCTTGTAGTCCCGCGCCTTCCATGGGCGAACGCCCCCCCACCTTCTACGCGTGGATCTCGCTCGCGACCTCCCTCGTGGTGATTGCGCTCAAGTTCGCCGCGTATCTCCTCACGGGTTCCGTCGGGCTCCTGTCCGATGCGGTCGAATCGGTGGTGAACATCGTCGCCGCGCTGATCGCGCTGGCCGTGCTCACCTACGCGGCCGCCAAGCCCGACCGCGAGCACAACTTCGGCCACGAGAAGGCCGAGTATTTCTCGAGCGGCATCGAGGGGGCGCTCATCTTCGTCGCCGCAGGCGGCATCATCTGGACCGCGGTGCCGCGGCTCTTCAATCCGCAACCGCTGGACCAGGTCTGGCTCGGGCTCGCCCTCTCGTTTGTCGCCTCCCTCGCCAATGCAGCCTGCGCCTGGGTCTTGCTGCGCGCGGCGCGTGCGCACCGCTCGATCACCCTCGAAGCCGACGCGCGTCATCTGTTGACAGACGTATGGACCACGGCGGGCGTCTTCATCGGGGTGATCCTGGTGCAGACCACCGGGTGGCTGCGGCTCGACCCGTTGATCGCGCTGGTGGTCGCCGTGCAGATCGTGCGGACCGGCGCGCACCTCATGGCGCGCTCCTTCGACGGGCTCATGGACCGCGCGGTGCCCGATGAGGACCGCGCGGTGATCGTCGGCGTCCTCGAGAGCCTCCGCCAGGACGGCGGCGACTACCACGCGTTGCGCACGCGGGTCGCCGGCGCGAAGAGCTTCGTCGACGTGCACGTGCTCCTTCCCGGGAGCATGAGCGTGCAGGCGGGCCACGACCTCTGCGAGCGCCTCGAGAAGGAGATCCAGGCGAAGCTCCCCCATGTCGAGGTCCTCACCCACCTCGAGCCCCTCGAGGATCCGAAGAGCTGGGACGATCCCGGCAAGCCGCTCGCGGGCAGCTAGGCCCTCCAGGTCATCTCGGGATCGAGGGGGAAGATCGGCCGCGGCACGTTGCGGTACGGCACGCGCGAGAGGATCGGGGTGGTGAGGCCGGGCGCGTCGACTTCCACGATGCGCTCGTCGGGAAAGAAGATGTCGAAGGCCGCCCGGAAATGGCCGCGCGACTTGACGATCACCGAGCGCGCCGCCGCGATGTCGATGCCGAAGCACTCGAACATCTCGATGTCCTTGCACTGCTGGCGGATGCTCACCACGACGACGCGGATGCCGCCCACCTGCAGCAGCGCCATCAGGCCCAGGTTGATCGTGTGGCCGGCGGAGATGCCGCGCTTGCCGACGATCGGGCCTTCGTGGAGGGCCGCGACCTGCGCATCGGCTTCGAACTTTCCGGACAGCGGGTGGGTCTCGTCGCGATTGAAGCGCGCGCGGAAGCGCCCGCCGGGCCCCAGGCGCTTCGCCTCGGCGGCGAGTGCCGGATCGAAGACGATACCAAGCAGCGCGCCCTGCACGCGCGCCTTGTGGAAGGCCTCGAGGATCCACACCGTATTGCCGCGGCCGCCGCCGCCGGGATTGTCGGCCACGTCGGCGAAGAGGAGGGCGGGCCTCGCGGGATCCGCGCCGCAGGCGACGGCCATCCGCGTCGCGTCCTCGAGCGCGGTGAGGCGCGGGACGTAGCGCTGGCGATCATCCCAGGCCTTCTGCGCGATGTCGCGGGCGAGCGCCGTCGCGAGGGTCGCGTCGTTACGCGTGGTGACGGTGACGCTCATGCCGTTCTTGGCGCAGTCCCCGAGCGAAAAGCCGCTCACGACCGATACGTTCATCACGCGGGCGTCGATCTTCGACTGCCCGTAGGCAATGATGTCCGCGTACGGCCCGCTCTTGGTGTTCTGCGCCACTGACGGCGGGATGAAGGGCAGCTTGGTCATCGCTGCGGTCGCGCGCGTGCCGGCAAGGAGCTCGTGCAAGAGGTCGGCGCTCTCGGCGCCGCGCTCGGCCATGTCGACGTGCGGATTGGTGCGGTAGGCCACGAGCACGTCGCAGTTGCGCACCATCCGGTCGGAGACGTTGGCGTGCAGGTCGAGGGTCGCGACGATCGGGACAGCCTTGCCCACGATGGCGCGAACCCGTTCCAGCACGACGCCCTCGGGATCGGGCTCTTTCTCGCCGATGGCCCCTCCGTGCAGCGACAGGAAGACTCCGTCGACCGGCAGGCTCGCCCTCAGCCGCGCCTCCAGCTGCTGCACGACCTCGAGGAAGAAGCCGTGCTCGACCGGTCCGCTCGCGCCCACCATCGCCCCGTGGAGCGCCACCGGCACCCAGGCGCCCTTCGCGGTCATGCGCTCGATGAAACCCGATAGCGTGGCGGGGCAGCATGGGTGCTCGCTCTCCCAGTCGGCGCGCATTTCGTCGCCGCTCGCCACGTAGTTGGAAGCGAATTCCTCGCGCGTCGCCAGCGGCGAGTGGCCGTTGGATTCGAGCATGAAGACGCCGACCGCGATCCGGGGGTTGGGCATAATGTCCGTCAGATCCGAAAGGTAATCCGCCGATTATGACCCAGCGATTCCTGGCGTTCGTGGCAGCCGCCGCCTTTTCCGCCGCCGCCTGCGCGCAAAACCTCACGCTCGGGACCAAGCTCGAGCTGAACACGCTCGATCCCCATTTCTTCGCCGCGTTTCCGACCAACTCGTCGCTGCAGTATTTCTTCGACAAGCTGGTCGAGTACGGCGACAAGCTCGAGATCCGCCCCGCGCTCGCCATCTCGTGGAAGCTCGTGGACAACACCACCTGGGAGTTCAAGCTGAGGAAGGACGTGGTGTTCCACGACGGGAGCCCCTTCACCGCCGAGGACGTGATCTTCACCATCGAGCGCGTGCCCAACGTGCCCAACTCGCCCAACTCGTTCGCGCAGTTCACGCGCGGCATCGAGTCGATCGCCAAGATCGACGACCATTCGATCGTGGTGAAGACCAAGGCCCCGAACCCGCAGCTGCTCTCCGACTTCGCCAACATCTTCATCGTCTCGGCGAAGGCGGCCAAGGGCGCGACCACCGCCGACTTCAACTCCGGCAAGGCGGTGGTCGGGACCGGCCCCTACAAGCTGGTGAAGTTCGTGACCGCCGAATCCCTGGAAGTCGAGCGCAACGACCGCTACTGGGGCGGGAAGCCCGCGTGGGCGCGAGTGACCGAGCGCATCATCGCGCGGGACCCGAGCCGCCTCGCCTCGCTTTTGGCCGGACAAGTGGACGCCATCGACGCGGTGCCGATCGCGGACCTCGAGCGCCTGAAGAAGGAGGGCAAGTACGGGCTCTTCCGAGGGCCGGCCGCGCTGGTGCACTACGTGGCGCTCGATTCCAACCGCGACGTGTCGCCCTTCGTGACCGCGAAGGACGGCAAGCCGCTCGCCACCAACCCGCTCAGGGATCCGCGGGTGAGGAAGGCGCTGTCGCTCTCGATCAATCGCGACGCGATCGCCAAACGCATCATGGAGGGCAGCGCCACGCCCGCGAGCCAGATGATGCCGCCGATCTACCCGACTGCGAGCCGTTCGCTCAAGCCCGATGCCTTCGATCTGGCGAAGGCGAAGGCGCTCCTCAAGGAAGCGGGGTGGGGCGATGGTTTCCGCATCGTGCTGCACGCCACCGGCGACCGCTACCCGAACGACTCCTCGGTCGCGCAGGCGATCGCGCAGATGTGGACCCGCATCGGGCTCAAGGCCGAGGTGGAGGCGTTGCCCGGCGCGGTGTTCTTCACGCGCGCCTCCAAGCAGGAGTTCAGCGCCTTCGCGGCGCAGTACGGCGCGGAGGACTCGATGAACAGCCTGCGCGCGCTGGTGGCGACCTCGGACGCGGCCAAGGGGTACGGCACCGCGAACCGCACGCGCTACTCCAACCCGGTGGTCGATAACCTGCTGACGGAAGCTCTCACCACCATGGACGACGACCTGCGCCAGCAGAAGCTCGAGCGCGCCATCAACTTCGCCCTCGCCGACCAGCCGCTGATCCCGGTCTTCCATCCGACCTTCGACTTCGCCGCGAGGAAAGGCCTTGCCATCACCCCCCGCGCCCAGCGCCGCTTCAACGCGATGATGGTGAAGCCCGGCTGAGAAAAAAACCGGGGTCAGGCACCAATTTTTCCGCGAAAATTGGTGTCTGACACCGTGATGCTCGTGACTCCCACAGCCCGCGGCCTGTATTGCGCCGCGGGCGACTTCTACATCGATCCCTGGGAGCCCGTGGACCGGGCGGTGATCACGCACGCCCACGGCGACCACGCCCGGCCGGGAAGCGGCGCCTACTTAGCGGCGCGCCCGGGACTCCCCGTATTGCAGACGCGCCTGGGCGCGGCCGCCGCGATCGAGGGACTCGACTACGGCGAGACCCGCGACCTCAACGGCGTCCGGATCTCGCTGCATCCGGCGGGGCACGTCCTTGGCAGCGCGCAGGTGCGGCTGGAATTCCGGGGCGAGGTGTGGGTGGTGTCGGGCGACTACAAGCTCGATCCCGATCCCACCTGCGAGCCGTTCGAGGCGATCGCGTGCCACACGTTCGTGACCGAATCGACGTTCGGGCTGCCGATCTATCGCTGGGCGCATCCCGACCGCATCTTCGAAGGGGTGAACCAGTGGTGGCGCGCCAATGCCGAGGAGGGGCGCGCGAGCGTGCTGTTCGGCTACGCTTTCGGCAAGGCGCAGCGTATCCTCGCGAGCGTCGATGCCTCGATCGGTCCGATCGTCGTGCATGGCGCGGTGGAGGCGCTGAACCGCGGCTACCGCGACAGCGGCGTGGCGCTCCCCGAGACTCGCATGGTGGGCGAGCTCGACCGCAAGCAGGATTACGCCGGCGCGCTCATCGTGGCGCCGCCTTCGGCGCAGTCGAGCCCGTGGCTGCGGCGCTTCGGCGACTACTCCGATGCGTTCGCCTCCGGATGGATGGCCATCCGCGGCGCACGCCGCCGCCGCGCGGTCGACCAGGGCTTCGTGCTTTCCGACCACGCCGACTGGCCGAGCCTGAATCGCGCCATCGCCGCCACCGGGGCGGCGCGCGTTTTCGTGACCCACGGCAGCACCGGCCCGCTCGTCCAATGGCTCACCGAGCGCGGCCTCGAAGCCCACGCGATGAAGACCGAGTTCGAGGGCGAGGCTGGGGCGGAGGTGCCGGGGGCAGCTGAGAGTGATGCCGGCGCAAATCTATGAAACGCAGATGGCCGCAGATGAACCCCCGATGACCGCGGATGGATTGCCGGGCGTTCGTGCCCATCAGCGCCATCGCGCAGAGTTCCGAAGGGTTTATCTGCGTTCATCCGCTTTTCATCTGCGGCCATCTGCGTTTCCCCAGATTTGCCTCCCCGCCAGCCACCCCCGCCCATGAGGAAATTCGCGGAGCTGTTCGAAGCAATCGACGCGAGTACCAGCACCAAGGCGAAGACGACCGCCATGGCGGAGTACTTCGCCACCGCCGGGGCGCGCGACGCGGCGTGGGCCGCGTGGTTCCTCACGGGCCACCGGCCCCGTCAAGCTGTTCCCAGCAAGCGCCTGCACACCTGGGCCGCGGAGGCCGCGGGGCTGCCGCTGTGGCTTTTCGAGGAATCCTACGACGCGGTAGGCGACCTGGCCGAGACGATCGCGCTGGTGCTGCCGCCGTCCGCGCGCGCGAGCGACGACCCGCTGCATGTGTGGATCGAGGAGCGCCTCATCCCGTTGCGCGAGTTGGGCGAGACCGAGCAGCGTGCGCGCCTCGAGGAGTATTGGTCATCCCTCGAGGGAACGCAGCGCTTCGTTTTCAACAAGCTCATCACCGGCAACTTCCGCGTCGGCGTGTCGGCGCTCCTCGTGGTGCGCGCCATCGCCCAGGCGACGGGCATCGACGCCAAGGTGATCGCCCATCGGTTGACGGGCGATTGGTCGCCATCGGACGCGATGTGGCAGCACATCGTCGATGCCGACGCGACCGGCACCGATCGCGCCCATCCGTACCCCTTCTTCCTGGCGCATCCCCTGGAGGGGGATCCGCAGCAACTGGGAGATCGCGCCGATTGGCTGGTCGAATGGAAGTGGGACGGCATCCGCGCGCAGCTGATTCGCCGCGGCGACTTGACCGCGCTCTGGTCGCGGGGCGACGAGCCGATCGCCCACCAATTCCCCGAGATCATGACGGACGCGGAAAAGCTCCCCGACTGCGTGCTCGACGGCGAAATCCTCGCGTGGAAGGACGGGCCCCCAGGGAGTGGAACGCGGGGCGGGCGCGTGATGCCGTTCGCCGCGCTGCAGAAGCGCCTCGGGCGGAAGAACCCCGGCAAGAAGGTGATGCAGGACTCGCCCGTGATCTTCCTCGCCTTCGACCTGCTGGAGAGCGGGGGTGAGGACTGGCGCGGGCGGCCGCTGGAGGAGCGGCGCGCGCGGCTCGCCGACGTCGTCCATTCGCTTCCCGGCGGCTCGTGCTTCGACACCTCGTCGCAGGTGCGCGCGCCTTCATGGGAGACGCTCGCGGTCGCGCGCGCGCAAAGCCGCGAGCAGGGGACCGAAGGCCTGATGCTCAAGCGGCGCGATTCGGCCTATGGCGTGGGCCGCCCGCGCGGGGACTGGTGGAAGTGGAAAATCGAGCCGTACACCCTCGACGCGGTGCTGGTGTACGCGCAGAAAGGGCACGGCAAGCGCGCGAGCCTCTACACCGACTACACCTTCGCGCTCTGGAAGGGCGAGGAGCTGGTGCCCTTCGCCAAGGCCTACTCAGGGCTCACCGACGAGGAGATCCGGGTAGTGGACAACTTCATCCGCCGCAATACGCTCGAGCGCTTTGGCCCGGTGCGCACCGTGAAGCCCGAGATGGTGTTCGAGCTGGGCTTCGAAGGCATCCAGCGCTCCAAGCGCCACAAGTCGGGAATCGCCGTCCGGTTCCCGCGGATGCTGCGCATGCGCAGCGACAAGCCGATCCGGGAAGCCAACTCGGTCGACGACGCCATCGCGCTGGCGAACCTGCGATAATCGTTTCCCATGGCTTCAGTCACGTCAGCACGCGTCGACCGCAAGCTCCAGCTGAAGGAAGTGCTGGACTGGCTGGTCGCGGACGGGCTGGTTGAAATCGACGCCGCCGCCAAGCTGCTGCATGACGGCCGATTCGCCCGCGGCACCGCTCGCCACCCGCTGATCCTCATCGGCGAGGCGCGGCTGCGCTCGAAGGTGCCCCCCGGGCCGGTGCTGTCGGCCGAGGTGCTCACCGAGTGGCTCGCCGCCCGCCTGAAGATCGCCTC
>JANMYH010000394.1:0-5738 GCA_031381925.1 Burkholderiales bacterium
CTGCACGTTCACCACGCTCGCATAGCCGCGGTGGAACTTGGTGAGGTGGTATGCCACGTCGGGCACGAAGTACGTGTACGTGCCGTCGGACTTGCGCATCACGCGGTCCTTGTCGTCGCCGAAGTCGGTGGTCTTCAGCCAGCGCGCCTTCGAACTCGTAGGTATGCCCGGCGCGCGCCAGCAGCTTCACCGTCTCCTCGACCTTGCCGTCGGCATAAAGCGAGCTCTCGAGGAAATACGAATCGAACTTGACCCCGAAGGCGTGCAGGTCGATGTCCTGCTCGCGGCGCAGGTAGTCCACCGAGAACTGGCGGATCTGGTCGAGGTTGTTGCCCACGGCATCGCCGAAATGGGTGGCCACGTAATCGCGCGCGATCTCGCGAATGTAGTCGCCGAGGTAGCCATCCTTGGGCATCTCGACCGCCTCGCCACGCGCTTGCTTCACGCGCGCCTGCACCGAGGTCGCGAGGTTGGCGATCTGGTTGCCGGCGTCGTTGTAGTAGAACTCGCGGGTGACGCGCCAGCCCTGGCGCTCGAGCAGCGCCGAGATCACGTCGCCGAGCGCCGCCTGCCTGCCGTGGCCCACGTGCAGCGGGCCGGTCGGATTGGCCGAGACGAACTCGACCATGATCTTGCCGTCCCTGTGCGCCTCGGACCGCCCGAACGCCGGGCCCGCAGCGAGGATGTCGCGCACGACGCCGAGACGCGACGCGGTCGACAGCGTGAAATTGATGAAGCCCGGCCCGGCGACCGAGGTCTGGGAGCCGTCGGCCGAATGGTCGAAAGCGGACTTGATCGCCTCGGCGACCTCGCGCGGCTTGCGACCCACGCGCTTGGCGAGCTGCAGGGCGACGTTGGTCGTGAAATCGCCGTGCTCGGGATTCTTGGGCCGCTCGATGTCGACCTCGAACTCACCGGCTTCGGGAAATTTCTCGCGCACGACCTGCTGGACGCGGTCGCGAAGGCTCTGTTTGGGATCGGGGGAGGACACGGGCGAAAGGCTTGATTCCAGACCCAACATTATACGGGCCCGACCCCCTCGCCCTCGGGCGCCCGCAACGGGGCAGGGCGTGGGAGAGGGTCACACCTCCTGAGGGTCGACGTCGAGCGACCAGCGAACTCGGCGTGCGCCGCGCGCCACGAGGGCGTCGCGCCAGGCCCGCAGGAAAGGCTGCAGCTCGGCGCGCGTGCCCGCGCGCACCAGCAGCTGCGCGCGCTCGAAGCCCGCCTTGCGCTCCAGGGGCGCCGGCACCGGGTCGAAGACCTCTACCTTGGGTGCGAGCCGGCGCGCCAGGCGCGAGGCGGCGCGAAGGAAATCGGTCGCCTCGCCCGCGGCCTTCGATTCGGCGCGCAACAGTGCGAGGTGCGCGTAGGGGGGAAAGCCTGCGAGGCGGCGCTCCTCGAGCGCTTCATCCGCGAAGCGATCGAAATCGTGGCTCGCCACGGCTCCGTAGAGCGGATGCGAGGGGAAGTCGGTCTGGATGAGGACTTCTCCCGGCTGGGTGGCGCGCCCCGCGCGACCGGACACCTGCACCAGCTGTGCGTAGAGGCGCTCGGAAGCGCGGAAGTCGGCGCTGAAGAGGGCGCTATCGGCGTCGAGCACGCCCACCAGGGTGAGGGCCGGGTAGTCGTGGCCCTTCGAGAGCATCTGGGTGCCTACCAGCACGTCGAGCTTGCCCGCGCGCATGTCGTCGAGCACCCCCTTCAGCGAGCCCTTGCGCGCCGTCGAATCGCGATCCACGCGCGCGATGCGCGCTTGCGGCAGTGCGGCCTGCAGCGACTCCTCGACGCGCTGCGTACCCTGCCCTACGGGAGCGAGGTCGGTCGAGCCGCAGGTGGGACATTTCACCGGGACCCGCTCGCGCCGCCCGCAGTGATGGCAGCGCAGCTCGCCCGCCCGCAGGTGCAGCACCAGGTTGGCGCTGCAGCGCGTGCAGGCGGAATGCCAGGTGCAAGCGCGGCAGAAGAGCACCGGCGAGAAGCCGCGCCGGTTCACGAATACCAGTGACTGCTCCTTGCGTGCGAGGCGCTTGCGCAGCGCCTCCACCAGCGCGAAGGTGAGGCCGTCCTGGGGGCGATCGGCGCGGGTGTCGACGGTGCGAACGCGCGGCATCGCCGCGCCTGCTGCTGCGCGTTCCAGCAACCGAGCCAGGGCGTAGCGTCCGTCGCGGGCATTCGAGTAGCTCTCGAGGGACGGGGTGGCCGAGCCCAGCACCACCGGCACCTGCAGGCGCTGGGCGCGGCGCACCGCCACGTCGCGCGCCGAGTATTTGAGGCCCTCGTGCTGCTTGTACGAGGGGTCGTGCTCCTCGTCGACGATGATGAGCCCCAGGTCCTGGAATGGCATGAGCACCGCCAGGCGCGTGCCGAGGACGATCCGGGCCGCTCCCGATTGCGCCCCGAGCCACGCCCCCGCGCGTTCGCCCTCGCCCAGGTGGCTATGGGCGGAAGCCAGCCGCGTGCCCGGGAAACGACTGGCGACCTGGGACTCGAACTGCGGAGTGAGGCCGATCTCGGGGACCAGGAGGAGTGCCTGGCGGCCCCGGGCCAGCGCATCGGCGATGAGGTGCAGGTAGACCTCGGTCTTGCCGCTGCCGGTCACGCCGTGCAGCAGCACCGGATGGAAACGGTCGCGGCCCGCGGCTACAAGGTCGATCGCCGAGCGCTGTTCCGCGGTGAGTCCGACCGTCGCCTCGAAACGCGCCTCGCCCGGCTCCCGGGCAGCGGGCGCAATCCTGCGGCGGCTCACCTGCCGCAGCCGTGGGGGGAGGCTTGCGGCGATGACTTCCCCCAGCGGGCGCTGGTAATAGGCCGCGCAGAACTCGAACAGCTCCATTTCCGCGGGCTGGAAGGCGCCGACGTCCGCCACCACCGATTCCACGGCGCGCAGGCGCGCCTCGGGCACTTCGCTACGGTCGGAGTGCTCGACCGCCACGCCGATCTTGCGCGCGCGCCCGAAGGGCACCACGACGAGGGAGCCGATCGGAATCTCGAGCCCGTCGGGGACGCGAAAATCGAAGCGTTCGTCGAGCGGCACGTCGAGGGCCACGCGGACGATATTCACGAGTGAAAACGGGGGGTCTGCAGGGGGTGGAAATGCCTGTGGATAACTCTGTGCACACATTGCGTTCCAAGGCGTGAGACGTCCCTTTCGGAACGAATTGCGCACGTTATGCCGCGTTGCACCATCCTGCAAGTCCCTGAAATAACGGATTATTCCGGACGCCCGGACACTGTCATCGAACGGTCTCAGAAAAAGCGTGAGATCGAGCGATGTGTGAATAAGCAATCACATCGAGGCAAATATTTTTCTTGACACGCCCTACTCGGCGTGGGCCCCGACCGACAGTGCGTGAACCGCCTCGACCAATGCATGCACGCTGTCCGGATTGGTGTGCTGCGAGATGCCGTGGCCGAGGTTGAAAACATGCCCCGGCCCCGCCCCGTAGGCGTCGAGGATGCGGCGCGCCTCGGCCTCGATCGCGCCCGGCGTGCCGAAAAGCGCCATCGGGTCCATGTTGCCCTGGAGCGCCATTCGCGCGCCCACGCGCCGGCGTGCTTCTCCGAGCGGCGTCTGCCAGTCGATGCCGAGGGCGTCGGCCCCGGACTGCGCAAGGCCCTCGAGCCAGAGCCCGCCGCCCTTCGTGAAGAGGATGCGCGGCACGATGCGCTCGGCGTGCGACCGGGTGAGGCCCGACATCACCTGGCGCGAGTACGCGAGCGAGAATTCCTGGAACGCCGCGTCCGACAGCGCCCCTCCCCAGGTATCGAACACCATGACCGCTTGCGCGCCCGCGGCGATCTGCGCGTTGAGGTACGCGGTCACGGCCTTCGCATTCACGTCGAGGATGCGGTGCAACAGGTCGGGACGCGAGTACAGCATCGACTTCACGGTGCGGAAATCGTCGCTGCCGCCGCCCTCGATCATGTAGCAGGCCAGGGTGAAGGGGCTGCCCGAGAAGCCGATCAGCGGCACCCGCCCGTGCAGCTCGCGGCGAACCAGCGCCACAGCGTCGAACACATACGCGAGGCGCTCGAGGTCGGGCACGCGAAGCTCGGCGACATCGGCCTCGGTGCGCACCGGCCGCTCGAACTTCGGGCCCTCGCCCTCGACGAAATACAGGCCCAGGCCCATCGCGTCGGGGACCGTGAGGATGTCGGAGAAGAGGATCGCCGCGTCGAGCGCGAAACGCGCGAGCGGCTGGAGAGTTACCTCGCAGGCGAGCTCGGGAGTCTTCGCAAGCGCGAGGAAGCTGCCGGCCCGTTTGCGGGTCGCGTTGTATTCGGGCAGGTAACGCCCGGCCTGGCGCATGATCCAGACCGGCGTGTAGGGAGTCGGCTCGCGCATCAGCGCGCGCAGGAAGGTGTCGTTATGCATCCGCGATTCTACAAACACCGACCCAGGAACGCCCGCACCGCCTCGTCGTAGCGCGGATTCACGCTCAGGTCGTTGTGCCCGAAGCCGCGGAACGTTTCGCGTTCCACCGGCCCGCCCCAGAGATTCGCGAGCCGCTCGGAGTGGCTGATGGGAATCAGCTGGTCCGCATCTCCCATGAGGAAGAGCGCCGGCATGCGCAGCCCGGGCGCGTAAGCGGCCGAGTCGAACGGGTGGCGCATCAGGAGGCTCACCGGCAGCCACGAGTAGACCTGCTTCGCCACGTCGCGGGCGGAGTCGAAGGGTGAGGTGAGAATCACGCACCGGGCGGGCCGCGCCGCGGCGACCTGCACCGCGACCCCGGTTCCCAGGCTGCGTCCGTGAAGCGCGACGCGCGTGGCGTCGAGGTCGGAGCGCTGCGCCGTCCAGTCGAAGATCTCGATCGCATCGGCCACCATGGCCGTCTCCGCGGGGCTGCCGCCGCTCGCGCCGTAGCCGCGGTAGTTCACGAAGAGCACGGCGCGCTCGCCGTAGCTGTCGGCGGCTTGCGAAGCATAGGCCGTCACTTCCTCCGCGTTGCCACCGTAGTAGATCACCAGGGGCGAGCGCTCGGCGGGAGGTTTCACGAGCACCCCCGACAGGGCGGTTCCGTCGCGCGCCTTGAAGGACACCTCCTCGAGGCTCCATCCGGGCGGCGCGGCCGGCTTGCCAAAGGGCGCCTGGGGATAGAAGAGCAGGCGCTCCTGCCCGACCCACACGAGTGCGGTGACGGCCGCGTAGGCGACGACGGGGGCGAGCAGGAGACCGAGCCACGACACCGCTGGACGTCTCAGCGCGGCAGGTCCGAGCTTCCCATCAGGAAGGCATCGACTTCGCGGGCGCACTGGCGGCCCTCGCGGATCGCCCAGACGATGAGCGACTGGCCGCGGCGCATGTCGCCCGCGGCGAACACCTTCGGAATCGAAGTCGCGTAGGCCCCGGGGCCGTCGGTGGGCGCGTGCACGTTGCCGCGATTGTCCTTCGCGACACCCAGCTGGTCGACGACGCCCTCGTGCACCGGGTGCAGGTAGCCCATCGCGAGAAGGACGAGCTGCGCGGGAATGGTGAATTCCGTTCCGGGCACTTCCTTCATCGCCATCGCGCCCTTCTCGTCCTTCACCCACGCGACGTGGCACGCGGTGAGGCTCTCGACGCGGCCATCCTTGCCGTGGAACGCCTTGGAGGCGACCGCGAAGTCGCGCTCCGCGCCCTCCTCGTGCGACGACGAGGTGCGCAGCTTGAGCGGCCAGTAGGGCCACGTGAGCAGCTTGTCCTCGTGCTCCGGGGGCATCGGCATCAGCTCGAAATTGGTGACCGACGCAGC
>JANMYH010000415.1:0-17368 GCA_031381925.1 Burkholderiales bacterium
CGCCTCTACCAGGAGCGCATCCTCGCCGGCTTCGCCGGGGCCACGGCCGACGCCTTCACGCTCTTCGAGCGCTTCGAGGCGAAGCTCGAGAAGCACCAGGGCAACCTGCTGCGCTCGGCGGTGGAGCTCGCCAAGGACTGGCGCACCGACCGCATGCTGCGCCGCCTGGAGGCGATGCTCGCCATCGCCGATCGCCAGACTTCCCTGGTGATCACCGGCAACGGCGACGTGCTCGAGCCCGAGCACGGCCTGCTCGCCATCGGCAGCGGCGGGGGCTTCGCCCAGGCCGCGGCGCTCGCGCTCATCGACAACACCGAGCTCGAGCCCGCCGAGATCGTGAAGCGCTCGCTCGCGATCGCGGGCGACATGTGCATCTACACCAACCAGAACCACGTGATCGAGTCCCTGTGACCCCCGAGCCGATCCCCGCCGCCGCGCCCGCCCCCGAGGGGCGCGCATCGATGATGACGCCCCAGGAGATCGTGCACGAGCTCGACAAGAACATCGTCGGCCAGGCCGACGCCAAGCGCGCGGTGGCGATCGCGCTTCGCAACCGCTGGCGCCGCTCCCAGGTGGCCGAGCCCCTTCGGTCCGAGATCACCCCCAAGAACATCCTCATGATCGGCCCCACCGGGGTGGGCAAGACCGAGATCGCGAGGCGCCTGGCGCGCCTGGCCAACGCGCCGTTCATCAAGGTCGAGGCCACCAAGTTCACCGAGGTGGGCTACGTCGGGCGCGACGTGGACTCGATCATCCGCGACCTGGTGGAGGTCGCGGTCAAGAACACGCGTGAGCAGGAGATGCAAAAGGTCCGGCCGCGGGCGGTGGATGCCGGGGAGGAGCGCGTGCTCGACGCGCTCCTGCCGGGCGTGCCCCCGGTCGAGGGCAACGACGCCAATTCGACGCGCCAGCGCTTCCGCAAGATGCTGCGCGAAGGCAAGCTCGACGACAAGGAGATCGAGGTCGACATGGCGCAGGCGCCCGGCGGGATGGAGATCCTCGCGCCGCCCGGCATGGAGGAGCTCACCCAGCAGATCCAGGGGATGTTCGCCAACCTGGGCAACACGCGGCGCAAGCGCCGCACGCTCAGGATCCGGGAAGCGCTGCGGCTGCTCACCGATGAGGAAGCGGCGAAGCTGGTGAACGAGGAGGAGATCCGGTTCAAGGCGATGCGCTCGGTCGAGCAGGACGGCATCGTATTCCTCGACGAGATCGACAAGATCGCGAGCCGCGGCGAGATGCAGGGGGCGGATGTCTCGCGCCAGGGCGTGCAGCGCGACCTGCTGCCGCTGGTGGAGGGCACCGCGGTCACCACCAAGTTCGGGATGGTCCGCACCGACCACATCCTGTTCATCGCGAGCGGCGCTTTCCACCTCGCGAAGCCCTCCGACCTGATTCCCGAGCTGCAGGGGCGACTGCCGATCCGCGTCGAGCTCGCGAGCCTGTCGGTGGAGGACTTCGAACGGATCCTCACCGCCACCGACGCGTGCCTCACGCGCCAGTACCAGGCGCTGCTCGCGACCGAAGGGGTCACGCTCGAGTACACCCCCGAGGGCGTCCGGCGACTCGCCGAGATCGCGTTCTCGGTCAACGAACGCACCGAGAACATCGGCGCACGGCGGCTCTACACGGTGATGGAGAAGCTGCTCGAGGAGGTGTCGTTCGATGCCGGGCGCAACCTCACGCGCATCGTGATCGATGCCGCGTACGTGGACTCGCGGCTGGACTCGCTCGCGAAAAGCGAGGATCTCGCGCGCTACGTCCTCTAGGTTCCTGGCGAAAAAACCCGTTACCTCCGCGCATGAACCGTAACGCGCGGCCCCTCCTCGATGGCGTAGCATCGCGCCCATGAAGCGACTCGCTTTCCTGCTCGCGCTCGCGGCCGCCGCGTGCGCGCACCAGCCCGCCATGGACGCTCCCGCCTCGCTCGCAGCCGCAGAGACCGCCTTCGCCGCCCACTCGATGCGCGAAGACATGCGCGCCGCCTTCCTCGCGAACTTCGCCGATGACGGCGTGTTCGTGCGCTCCGGCTGGATCGTGAGCAACGAGTACCTTCGCGGTCGGCCGGCGCCGGCGATCCTGCTCGACTGGCGGCCTCAGTATGTGGAGGTGGCGCACTCGGGGGAGCTGGGGCTGTCGACCGGACCGACGAAGATCGTGAGCAAGACCGACCCCGCGGCAAAACCGGGCTACGGCCAGTACGTCTCGATCTGGCGCCGCGAGGGCGCGGGGCCGTGGAAGGTGGCGGTCGACCTGGGCATCTCGCATCCCGAGCCGTCGCTGTGGAAGGAGCCGCTGGAGGCGCGCACCACGCCGCCCGCACTCGCCGCGGGTGGGGATGGAATCGCGGGGGCCGAGGCACGCTTCGCTCGCGTCGCCGCACAGCTCGGCGCGCGCGCCTCCTACGATGCGCACGGCGCCCGCGACCTGCGCTATTACCGCAGCGGCTACGCGCCCGCCAAGGGCCTCGCCGTCGCACTGGCCGCCGGCACCGCGGGCAACGAGAAGCTCGAATGGACGGTCGAGCGCGTGGAGACGGCGCGCTCCGGCGAGCTCGGCTACGCGCGCGGGCGCTACGCGTCCGTGGCCGCGCCGCAAACCACCCTGGGATGGTTCATGCGCGTATGGCGCCAGGAGCGCGACGGCTGGCGCATCGTCCTCGACGTGACCAACCCGGCTGCGCCCAAGTAAGCCTCAGGGCGGCAGTCCGTCGTAGAGGCGCACCACGCGCTCCATCGACTCGAGGATGTGGTCGCCTGCCTTGGCGATGAATTCCATCTGGCGCACGCTGCCCCGCCCGCCCTCGATCTCCTGGGCCGCCTGCAGCAGGAATCCCATCTGGCCCTCGGCGACCTGCAGCTCGGTGTCGACCTCCGGCGTGTTGTGCGGGGCGTTGCGCAGCCTGGCGATCGTCGCGCGCAATTCCGACGACGATTGCACCAGGGCCGACGCGAGCGCCTCGTCGCGCAACCCCCAGCGGCGCAGCAGGTGCATCCGCGCGACACGCTGCGACAACGTCGCGGCGTGCGCCGCCTCGAGGGCGAGGCGGCCGGTTCCGCGCCGCCCGGGTTCGTGAATGAGCCGCGCGCCCTTCGCTGCGACCCAACCCACCTCCTCGGCGCGCTCGGCGAGCCGCTTGGCGTTGTCGCGACTGGGCGGCTTCAGCGCCCAGCCGCGATAGTCCTGCCAAAGCAGGCGCAGCAGGAGGTAGTTTTCGCGCGTCTCGGGCGTCGTGGCGCGCGCCGTCGCGGCGCGCAACGCCGCGTCGAAATCGCGAATCGCCTCGGGGAGCGCGCGTCGGCTGCGGTCCGCAAGCACTCCCTGGCCGAGTTGCGCGTGGAGCTTGGCGATGCGCTCGGTGAGCGCCTCGAGGCGCATCGCCGGCTCTTGCGATGCCGCCGGTCCCGGGGCGATCGCAAAGGCGGCCGCGGCGCAGGCCCGGGCGAGGATCACGCGGACGACGGCACCTCGAAATCGCCCAGCACGCTTTCGCGCGCGTAGCGCTGCAGAGCGGGGCCGAGGAAAGCGGACGCCGCGGCGCCGAGCTCCGTGCACGCCTCTTCCAACGTCGCGCCACGCCCAAGCGCCGCGAGGAAGGTCCAGTCCGCGGCGTCGATCGCCACGGGCGCGGCCACCGCGTCGATACGCCGCACCAGAACGCCAACGGCACCCCCACCCTCCTCGAGTGTGCCGTCGCGCTGCGGCTGGTTGGCCTCCCAGATCACGAGGATCGGATGGGGCGAGGCGATCAGGCGCACGGCCGGGTGAAGGCCAAACCGGATGGCGCCCTGAAGCTCCGGAGCGACGCGCGCGAGTGCTCCGAGGTCGAGGGGCGGCAAGTCCGCCGCGCGCCGCGACTCGTGCAGCGCCCATTCAAGCCGCGCGACGTCGGGCAGGTACGCAGCCGACGCCGCGTGCGGATAGTCGGCCAGGAAATCGGGGAACGCGTCGCCGTACTCGTTCAGGTCGCCGCTTCGCGAGCCGCGTTCGCGCGCGTAACGCCCCGCCGCTTCGCGGAAGAAAGCCTCACCCACCAGGCGCAGGATGACCGGATAGGCCGCCGCGAGGGCCCCGTGCAGGTTTTCGAGCGCGGTGCGGCGATAGACCTCGAATCGCGCGCCGGGCGCCGCGCCCTCGTCAAAGAGCGCGCCGAGAAAATCGACCTGGATGCGCGCAAGCGCCCTCACGCGGCGCACGCCTCGCCTGCGCGGGCCGCGGCGCGGCGCGCCTTCGCCGCCTCGCCGAGCAGCACGTCGAGCGGCGGGATCCGGGAGTCCCACTCGACCAGCGTGGGCTGCGGCCCGAAGCGCTCGAGGGCTGCCCCGTACAGGGACCACACCGCGTCGCAGACCGGGGCCCCGTGGGTATCGATCAGGATTCCCTCGCTCGACTCGTGTCCGGCGAGGTGGATCTCGCCTACCGCGTCGCGCGGAATCGCCTCGAGGTAGGCGCGCGCGTCGAAGCCGTGGTTCATCGCGTTCACGTGGATGTTGTTCACGTCGAGCACCAGCGCGCAGCCCGCGCGGCGCGCGACCTCGGCCACGAACTCCCACTCGGGGAGCGTCGATTCCGCGAACTCGAGGTACGACGAGACGTTCTCCACCAGGATCGGTCGCCGCAGGCGGTCCTGGACCTCGCCGATCCGTGCGCACACGTGGACCAGGGCCTCTTCGGTGTAGGGCAGGGGCAGCAGGTCGTTCGCGTGCCGGCCGCCGAACGACGACCAGCTCAAATGCTCGGAGACCAGCAGCGGCGCGAAACGCGCAACCAACGCCTCGAGCCTGGCCAGGTGGCGCTCGTCGAGGGGATCGGCCGATCCGAGCGAGAGCCCCACGCCATGCAGGCTCAACGGATAGAGCGCGCCGAAACGCTCGAGCCAAGCCAGGTCCGGGCCCCCGGCGGCGAAGAAATTCTCGCTATGCACCTCGAGGAAGCCGGCCACGGGCCGCCGGGCGAGGATCTCGCCGTAGTGCGCGGCACGCAGTCCGATCCCGACCACGCCTACTTGCCGGGCGCCTGCTTCTTGCCGCCGGACTTCTCGCACGTGCCCTTGGGCACGTACTTCCACTCTTCCGAAGCGTTGTCCTTCTTGGCCTTGCCCGCGCAGGTGTGCGTCGCCGTGCCGCAGTCGTTCTGCCCGGCCTTGGCAATCCCGTAGCACTTCTCCTTCTCGCCCTTCGAGTCCTGCGCGGACGCGGCCGGGGCGAGCCCCACCGCCACGAGGCCGGCGATGGCGGATTGCATGAGCTTCCTTCGGGTGATCGCATTCATGGTCTTCGGGTTCTCCGTTGCTGGAAAGCTAGCCCTGGGTGCGGAATTCCTCCGACGCCTGGTGCAGGAATTTGAGCTGCGAATCGAAATTGCGGCACATGAAGCACTGGTCGAGATGCGACTGGAGCGACTCCAGCTCGGCCGCCGTCAGGCGGCGCTCGTAGGCCATCGACAGGATCCGGGAGGCCTCGCGGCAGTTGACGCTATCGCTCACCGGACTGCCTTCCGAACCAGCTCTTCTCGAGGCACGCGCGCAGCGCAAGCCGAGAGCGGTGCAGGATCACCCAGCAATTGGACGCCGTGATGCCCTCGTCCTTACAGATCGCCTCGGTGTCCTCGCCGAGCACTTCGCGCTTGAAGAATACGCGCGATCGGGCCTGCGGCAAGCGCCCGAGGCAGCGCTCGAAGGCCTCCCAGAAGCGCCGCTGCTCGAGCGCGCCCTCGGGATTGCTCCATGCCTGGGGGGCTTCCCGCCAATGGCCGGTCGCGTCGAAGATCTCGTCCTGCCACGCGTCGTCCTCGGACGTGGCCGCCTCGTCGTACTCGACGTGGGATCTCTCGGCCATCGAGCGGCGCTGCAGGTCGATCACCTTGAAGCGCAGGATCGAGGTGAGCCAGGTGCGCAGCGACGACTTGCCTGCGAAGGTGCCGACGCTCTCCAGGGCCGCGAGCAGGGCTTCCTGCACCGCCTCCTCGGCCTGCTGGCGGTCGCGCAGTTGCGCGAGCGCGTAGCGCACCAGGTAGGGCCGGTGGCTTTCGATCTCCGAAAAACGCGAATCCTGGGTGGGGGCGTGCGATGGCATTTTCCGGGGAATCTTACCACCCGCAATCGGGGCGCCCGGCCCCGCAATGGGGGGTTGAAACGCGCTTGGGAAGCCCTATCTTCACTGGGCACGGGGCGCTTTCGCCCCTGGACGAACCGCAAGGGGCCCAAGGGGCCCGCGACAACCCAGACCTGGAGACAGAGATCATGAACCCGACCACCCGCTACCAACCCTTCGTGGGCCGCCTCGACGGCCTGTTCGACGAGCTCCTGCGCCCCGCATTCGTATGGGAGAGCGCCGCCGCGTCCGAGCCGCTTCCGATTCGCGTGGACGTGAAGGAAACGGCCGAGGCCTACACCGTGGCCGCGGAGCTGCCCGGCGTAAGGAAAGACGAGATCCATGTGGAGATCGAGGGCAACGAGGTGACCATCTCGGCCGAGACCCGGCGCGAGCCCCCGAAGGACGGCGAGAAGCAGCTGCGCGTCGAGCGTTTCTACGGCAAGACCGCGCGCCGCTTCGCGCTGCCCCAGGACGTCGACGACGCCCGGGCCCAGGCGCGCTTCGACCTCGGCGTGCTCGAGCTCACCCTTCCCAAGAAAGCCGCCGTCACCGGGCGCAAGCTCGAGATCCGGTAAGCAAGCACGCGCGCGATCGGCCCCCGGGGGACACGCCAGCCTCCGCGGGGCCTTCTTGTTTGGGCGGGGGGACCCTAGAATAGGGGCACGACTGGATCCTGGTCCCATCACGAACAAACACGCCCCCAATGCCCTCCAAGCTCACGTCCGCCCAGAAGGCCGAGGTCCTCATCGAGGCCCTGCCTTACATCCAGAAATTCTACGACCGCACCATCGTCATCAAGTACGGCGGCAACGCGATGACCGACGTGGCGCTGCAGGAGGACTTCGCCGAGGACGTGGTGCTCCTCAAGCTGATCGGCATGAACCCGGTGGTGGTGCACGGCGCCGGGCCGCAGATCGGCGCACTTCTGCAGAAGCTCGGCAAGCAGAGCGAGTTCATCCAGGGCATGCGCGTGACCGACGAGGAGACGCTCGACGTGGTCGAGATGGTCCTCGGCGGCCTCATCAACCAGGAGATCGTCACCCTCATCAACAAGGCCGGCGGCAAGGCGGTGGGCCTCACCGGCAAGGACGGCCACTTCATCCATGCGCGCAAGCTCAAGGTCGCGAGCAAGGAGAACAAGAAGAAGAAGATCGACGTGGGCCTGGTGGGCGAGATCGTGCGCATCGACCCGGAGATCATCCAGCTGCTCGACCAGCGCGACTTCATCCCGGTGATCGCGCCCATCGGCTGCGACGAGAAGGGCACGGCCTACAACATCAACGCCGACATCGCCGCGGGCAAGCTCGCGATCACGCTGCAGGCCGAGAAACTGATGCTCCTCACGAACACCACCGGCGTGCTCGACAAGGAGGGCAAGGTGGTCACCGGCCTGACCGCGCAGAAGGTGAAGGAAATGATCGACGACGGCACGATTTCCGGGGGCATGCTGCCCAAGGTCGAGTGCGCGCTCGACGCGGTGAGGAACGGGGTAAAGAGCGCGCACATCATCGACGGGCGTGTCTCACACGCGCTGCTGCTCGAGGTGCTGACCAGCTCGGGGGTCGGTACCCTGATCCGGGGCGCCGCGGCGAATCGACCGTCCCGCTAAGTAATCCAGGGACGGTCGTCCCCGAGTCGCCGGGGACCCAAGCACTACCTCGAAAGCGTCGCCGCCAGCGCGACGTGGTCCGATAGCCGCGACCAGGGCGCGCCGGTGTGGCGCTGCACCTTGTCGACATTCAGGTCGCGCACGTAGATTCGATCGAGCGTGAAGATCGGCATCTGCGCCGGATAGCTGCGGGCGAGGCGGCCCTCGGTGCGCTCGAAGACCTCGTAGAGCCCGAGCTCGGCCGCGAGATAGTCGCTCGCCTTCTTCTGCCAGTCGTTGAAGTCGCCCGCGACCACCAGCGGCCCCTTCTTCGGCACCGCCGCACGGATGCGCTCGACCATCCACTCGAGCTGGAAGCGCCGGCTGCGCGCCCACAACCCCAGGTGCACGTTGATGCAGTGCAGCGGCTCCTTCCAGCCGTCGATCTGCACCTCGCAATGCAGCAGCCCGCGGCTCTCGATCGGGTGGTGCGAGATGTCGATGTTCTCCCAGACCGGTATCGGGTGGCGGCTCACCACCGCATTGCCGTGGTGGCCATGCTGGTAGACCGCGTTCATGCCGTAGACGCAGTGCGCTCCCTCGTGGGTGAGGAACTCGTGCTGCGACACGCCGGGCCAGGTCACGTGGCGGCGCGCGCTCTTGTCGTCCTTGCCCTGCACCTCCTGCAGGAAGGCCACGTCCGCGTCGAGCAACTTCAGGCCGTCCTTGATGCCGTGCAGGACCAGGCGCTTGTTGAACTGGCTCAAGCCCTTGTGGATGTTGTAGGTCACGACCGTGACGGCACCGTTGGGGGGCATCTATGGGACCTTGATCCTTTCGGGAAGCTGCAGTATCGCCTTGCGGTTGCTCCAGGAAAACACGCGCTCGGCGGCCTCCTGCCAGGGCACCCATTGCGCCTGCAGGTGCTCGCCCGGGGCGACGCGAACCGCCTGAACTTCCGGCAGTCGCAGCCCGAAAACATGCTCGGTGTTGTGCGTCACGCCGGGCGCATAGCGGTGGCGCCACACAGGATAGATTTCGAAGACGTTCTGCAAGTTCCATTCCCTCAGGTCGTGGCGCGCCGCGTCCAGGCCGGTTTCCTCCCCCACCTCGCGAATCGCCGTCTCGCGCAGGCTCTCCCCGGCATCCTGGCTGCCGGTGACCGACTGCCAGGCGCCGGGGCGGTCGGCGCGCTCGAGGAGGAGGACTTCCAGGGCGTTCGTGTGGATGACGACCAGCGTTGACACCGGGACCTTGGGATCGGCCAAGGGGACTACGCGCGCATGCGCGCGGTGACCGGCGCCTCGCCGGAGAAAAACGCGTGGGGCATGTCGGCAGTGCGATGCTGGGCCACGGCATGGCCGAACCGATCCACGCCGATGATGCCGACGTCCGCGTCGAAGTCGCGCCCCAGCCGCTCGAGCTCGCGGCGCACGGCCTCGGCGAGCGGCGCCCCGCGCTCCACCTCTTCGGAGATCGCCCGCGTGGAGAGCGAGCGCAGCACGTACTCGCCGGTGCCGGTGGCCGACGCCGCCACGTGGCGCGACGCATAGTTGCCTGCGCCGCACACCGGGGAATCGCCCACGCGCCCGACGAGCTTCAGGGTCACGCCGCCCGTGGAGGTCGCCGCGGCGAGGATCCCGCCCGAATCCACCGCGGCCGCGCCGACCGTGCCGCCGGCATATTCGGGATGGTCCCTGAGGAAGCGGCGCATTTTGAGGCTGTGGCGACCGAGGACGTCGTCCATGCGGCTGCGCTTATCCTGCCAATCGGCCTTGCGCGCCGGGGTCACCGGGTCGTGGTCGCCGAAACCGACGGTGCGCGCGAAGCGCTGCGCGCCCTCGCCGGCGAGGATCGCGTGGTCGGTCTCTTCCATCACCTTGCGCGCGACCAGCACCGGGTTCTTCACGCGTTGCAACGCGCACACCGCGCCCATGCGGCGCTGCGCGCCTTCCATGACCGAGGCGTCGAGCTCGCAGAAGCCGTCGAAGTTGAGCACCGCGCCGGTGCCGGCATTGAAGATCGGATTGTCCTCGAGGATCACGACGGCCGCGCACACCGCGTCCACGGCACTGCCGCCCTGCAGGAGTATCGTGCGCCCGGCTTGCACCGCGGCGGCCATGCCGTCGACCGCCTCCTCCTCAGAGCCGGGGCGCCAATTGCCGGCCCCGCCGTGCGCGATGAGCGCGACCGTCACTTGACCTTCTCCGCAGCCTCGCCCACGGGCGCGAGGCTGGCGGAGTTGCGCAGCTTGATGTGCAGCTCGCGCAACTGCTTCTCGGTGACCGCGGTGGGTGCCTCCACCATGAGGTCCTGGCCGCGCTGCGTCTTGGGGAATGCGATCACATCGCGGATCTGGTCCACGCCCGCCATCATCGCCACCATGCGGTCGAAGCCGAACGCGATGCCGCCGTGGGGCGGCGCGCCGTAGGCCAGGGCCTCGAGGAGAAATCCGAACTTGGCGCGCTGCTCGGCTTCGCCGATACCGAGAACCGCGAACTGCTTCGCCTGCACCTCCGCGCGATGGATCCGCACCGAGCCGCCGCCGATCTCCCAGCCGTTCAGCGCGATGTCGTACGCCTTCGCGAGGACGCGGCCCGGATCGGTCGCCATCAGCTCCACATGCTCGTCCTTGGGCGCGGTGAACGGGTGGTGGGCGGCGGCCCAGCGCGCGTTCTGCTCGTCGTATTCGTACGCGGGAAAATCGATCACCCACACCGGGCGCCAGCCCGCCTCGGCGTGTCCCTTCTCGTGGCCGACCTTCTGGCGCAGCGCGCCGAGGGCGTCGTTCACCACCTTGCGCCGGTCGGCGCCGAAGAAGATCACGTCGCCCGCCACCGCCCCGGTGCGCTCGATGATCTTGCCGAGGATCTCCGGCGAGAGGAACTTCACGATCGGCGACTGCAGGCCTTCCTCGTTCAGCTTCGCCGGATCGTTCACGCGGATGTACGCCAGGCCCTTCGCGCCATAGATCGCGACGAACGGCGTGAGGTCGTCGAGCTCCTTGCGCGTGAACTGTTCGTTCCCTCCCGGAACGCGTAGCGCCGCAACTCGCCCGTCCTTCAGTCCGGCGGCGGACTTGAACACCTTGAATCCGCAATCGCCCATGAGGTCGGTCAGCTCGGTCAACTCGAGCTTCACGCGCAGGTCGGGCTTGTCGCTGCCGTAACGCGAGGTCGCCTCCGCGTAGGTGAGGCGCGGAAATGCTCCCAGGTCCACGCCGAGCACTTCCTTCCAGACGTGGCGCACCAGCCCCTCCATCAGGTCCTGGATCTCGCGCTCGGTGAGGAACGACGTTTCCACGTCGATCTGGGTGAACTCCGGCTGGCGATCCGCCCTCAGGTCCTCGTCGCGGAAGCACTTCACGATCTGGTAGTAGCGGTCCATGCCCGCGACCATCAGGAGCTGCTTGAAGAGCTGCGGCGATTGCGGCAGTGCGTAGAACTGGCCGTCGTGCACGCGCGAGGGCACGAGGAACTCGCGCGCGCCTTCGGGCGTCGACTTGTAGAGGATCGGCGTCTCGACTTCGACGAAACCATTCGCGTCGAGGTAGCCGCGCGTCGCGCGCGAGGCGGCGTGGCGCAGCCGCAGCGCGCGCTGCATCGGCTCGCGGCGCAGGTCCAGGTAGCGGTACTTGAGGCGCACCTCCTCCGACAGGTGTTCCTCGTCGATCATGAAAGGCGGAGTGATCGCGGGATTGAGGACCTCGAGCTCGTGCGCGAGCACCTCGACCTCGCCGCTCTTCAGGTTGGCGTTCACCGTGCCCTGGGGACGCCGGCGCACGATTCCGGTTACGCGCAGGACGAACTCGTTGCGGACCTGGTCGGCGGTCGCGAACGTCGCCGCGCGATCGGGATCGCAGACCACCTGCACCACGCCCTCGCGATCGCGCAGGTCGATGAAGATCACGCCGCCGTGATCCCGCCGGCGGTGGGCCCAGCCGTAGAGCGTCACGGTCTGGCCAAGGTATCGGGTATCGGTGTTGCCGCAGTATTCGGTGCGCATATTTCGAGTCTTACCCGCGCCTGGCGCGGGTCCGGTGAGATGGGGTCCCCGCCGTCACGCGGACGGCGGCGCGATCCGGGTCGCGGGGCGAATCTGATGCGCCGCCGGCTCCGCCACGCCCATCGAGATGATGTACTTGAGGGCGGCGTCGACGCTCATCTCCAGCTCGATGGTCTCGGAGCGCGGGACGATGAGGAAGAAGCCCGCGGTGATGTTGGGCGTGGTCGGGACGAATACCGAGATCTGCTCGCGCCCGAGGATCTCGGCCACCTCGTTCTGCGGCGTGCCGGTGACCAGCGCCACGGTCCAGGCCCCGGCGTGCGGATAGCGCACCAGCACGGCGCGACGGAACGCCTTGCCCTCGGGCGAGAACAGGGTGTCGCTGATCTGCTTCACTCCTCCGTAGATCGAGCGAACGATCGGGATGCGCGTGAGGATGCGGTGGCCGAACCCGAGCAGCTTCTGGCCGAAGAAGTTCGCCGCCACGGCGCCCGTGGCGAGCACGATCGCCACCGTGAGGATGATCCCCAGCCCGGGAACGTGGAAGCCGAACATCGCATCGCTGTGCAGCGACGTGGGCAGCAGCAGCAGCGACTGGTCCATGACGTCGACCAGGAGCTTGAGCACCCACAGCGTGATGCCCAGCGGGATCCAGACCAGGAGCCCGGCGACGAAATAGCGCCTGACGGTGTGCATCAGGGCTTGGCAGGCGCCGAGGGGCCCGCCGCGCTCGCGCCACTTTCGGCCTTGGTCGCCGACTTGCTTTCCGCCTTGGCCTCGGCCTTGCTTTCGGACTTGCCCTCGGCCTTCGCCTCCGACTTGCCTTCCGCGGTGGCGCCGCCCGAGTCGGCCGGCTTCGCCGCGTCCTTGGCGTCCGCTGCCTTGGCGGGCGCCGCCCCCGAATTGCGGAAATCGGTCGCGTACCAGCCGCTGCCCTTCAGCTGGAAGCCCGCGGCGGTGAGCATCTTGCTGAACGTGGCCTTGCCGCACGCGGTGCAGACCGTGAGGTTCGCGTCACTCAGTTTCTGCAGGAATTCCTGCTGGTGCCCGCAGCTCGAGCAACGGTACTCATAGATCGGCATGGCCGCTTCCCGCTTCTGAAATCATCAATTTCGCATTTTAACAGAAGGACTTGGCGCATTTGTGCAGCGCGTCAATAAATCACCCCGCGGCCACGGCCCGGCGCTGCCGGGCGGCGAAGAATCCGCCGGCCGCAAGCGCCCCGGACATGCTGAGGAACACCGGCGCCATGCCGAGCGCGGCGCCCACCCCGCCGAAAGCGAGCGGCAGGACCGTATGGCTCGCGTTGAGCACCACGGAGCGCACCCCGACCGCTTCGGCCGCGCGGCCTGCGGGCGCCTTGGCATACAGCAGCGACATGATCGAGGGCTGTGTTGCGCCCAATCCGAGCCCGAGGAGGAAGGCGGTTGCCGCCAGCAGCGGCACGGTGTGCACGACCGGAAAGATCGAGTACGCGATGCACGCGATGCCCATCGCGGTGGTGATCATCGTCCACTCGCGCATCCGACTCGAGATCCACGGAAGGACGATCCGGATCAGGAAGGTGGCGAGGGCGAAGGCCCCGAGGATCAGCCCGATCGTCGAGGCCGACAGGCCGATCGACGTGCCATAGATCGGCATCACGAAGACGAACAGGTCCCATGCGGACGCGAGAAGCCCCGTCACCAGGAAGACGCGGCGCAACTCGGCGTCGCGGAGCAGCTCGAGCGCGCTGTGGTCCCCGCCCTCGTGGCTGGCGCCCGGCGTGTGGGTGAACGCGCGCCGGCATGCAAGCAGCACGCCGAGCGACGCGCAGGCTAGGCCCGCCAGTATCACGAACGTGGCGGTGAATCCGAGGTGGTCGATGGCGACCCCGGCGGTGGTGGGTCCGAAGAAGTTCGAGATCGAGAACCCGAGCGCAAGCCAGCCGAAATTGGTCTTGCGGTCCTCTTCGGGACTGCCCTGGCCGACCGCGTGCTGCACGGCAATGTGGAAGAGCATGAATGCCGTGCCGGCCCCGGCCGCCGCGGCGTAGAGGGAAGCTACGCCCGGGAAGAACGCCGGCACCGCCACGGCGATTGCGAGGAAGGCGGTGGCGGCCAGGATCGGCGCGCGCACGCCGATGCGATCCACCAGCCGCCCCGAGGGCACCCCGAGGACCATGGGCAACGCCGCGAAGAGGGACATCATCACGCCCACGGCGAGCGGGGAAGCGCCGAGCGCGAGCGCGTTCAGCGAGATCGTGAGGCGGCTGCCGTTGAACGCGGCGTGGGCGAGGACCGTCGCGACGACGATCAGCGCAAGCGGCACCTACGCGGGCCGGCGCGATTCCAGCGCGGCGATGCGCACCTCGATCGGGGGGTGGCTCGCGAAAAGACCCAGGAACTTGTTGTGTCCCTCGGCGATGCCGCTCGCCTTGAACGACTGCGGCAGCGGCGCGGGCTCGGCGCCTCCGAGCCTGCGCAGCGCCGAGACCATCGGGCGCGGCGAGCCCATCAGGGTGGCGGCCCCCGCGTCGGCGCGGAACTCGCGCTGTCGCGAGAACCACGCGACGATGATCGAGGCGAGGATTCCGAACACGATCTCGCAGACGAACACCGTGATGTAGAACCCGGGGCCGATGCCGCGCTCCGTCCTGAACACGGTGCGGTCGACCAGGTATCCCACGATGCGGGCGAGGAATACGACGAAGGTGTTGACCACGCCCTGGATGAGCGTAAGCGTGACCATGTCGCCGTTCGAGATGTGGGATACCTCGTGGCCGAGGACCGCCTCGACCTCGTCGCGGGTCATGCTTTCCAGGAGCCCCGTGGAGACCGCGACCAGCGCGGAGTTCTTGAACGCGCCGGTGGCGAACGCATTGGGCGCGCCCGGGAAGATCCCGACCTCGGGCATGCCGATCCCGGCCTTGTCGGCGAGCGCCTTGACGGTGGACACGAGCCACTGCTCGTCGGCGCTCGAGGGGTTCTCGATGACCTGGACGCCGGCCGCGAACTTGGCCATCGGCTTGGAGATCAGCAGCGAGATGATCGCGCCGCCGAAGCCCATGATCGCCGCGAACACCATCAGCGACGCGTAGTCGATCCCGTTCTGCGCGAGATAGCGATTGACGCCGAGGAGCTGCGTGGTGACCGACAGCACCAGCATCACCGCGACGTTGGTCATCAGGAACAGCACGATTCGTTTCATTTCTCGTCTTTCCAAAAAAACCCGTTCTTCCCGGAACTGCGTTCCGGTCAGAACGGGATGTCGTCCTCGAAATCGTCGAACTTCCCGCCCGCGGGCTTGGCCGTTGCCGCCTTGGGCGCGCCCCGGCTGCCGCCACCGCTGCCCGCCTCCTGCGACGCCTCGCCCCGATCACCGCGATCGCCGCCGCCCATGCCCTGGCGCGAGCCGAGCATCTGCATGCGGTCGGCCACGATCTCCGTGGTGTACTTGTCCGCGCCGTCCTTGTCCTGCCACTTGCGGGTCTGCAAGCGGCCTTCGACGTAGACCTGGCTGCCCTTCTTCAGGTACTCGCCCGCGATCTCCGCGAGCTTGCCGAAAAATGCGACGCGATGCCATTCCGTCTTCTCCTGTTTCTCGCCGGCCTTGTCCTTCCAGGTCTCGGTGGTGGCGATGGAGATGTTGGTGATCGCGCCGCCGTCGGGCATGTAGCGCGTCTCGGGATCGCGCCCGAGGTTGCCGATGAGGATGACCTTGTTGACCGAAGCCATGAATCTTTCCTTTCTCAGGTAGGGGATGCCGGTGAGGCGGCCGGCAGGAAATCGCCCATGTTCCAGGCCGCCGCGAGCCACGCGGCGGTCACGACCAGGCAGCAGACGAGCACCGTGACAAATCCCGCGTGCTCCGCGACGGCACCGCCCGCTGCGGCTCCGAAGAACGTGCCGAGGAACTGTACGCTGGAATACACCCCCGTGGCGGCGCCCCGGGCCTCCCGGGGCGCCGCTCGCGACACGAGCGCCGGGAGCTTGGCTTCAAGAACGTTGAAGCCGGCGAAAAAGATGACGAGCGCCGCCACCATCACCTCGAGGCTGCCGAGGCGCGTGGCGAGCAGCGCCACCGCCACGCCCACGGTGGCGATCGCGGCGAGAAACACCGGGCGCTCGTGGGTCGAGGCGCGGCCCGCGAGCGTCGGCAACATCAACACGACGCCCGCGGACACCGCGCCCAGGTACACCCAGCCGTGGTCCGCGGAGGCAAGGCCCGCCCTGGAGAGCGCCACGGGAACCACCACGAAGAGCGCCATCAGCACCGCGTGCAGGACGAAAATGCCGACGTTCAGGCGGGCGAGCTCGGGGTTGCGCAGGAGCACCCGCAGCCTGACGGGCGGCAAGCCCGTGGGTGCAGCCACCGCGTCTGGCACCCCCAGGCGGACCACCGCGGCGGCGGCCAGCGCCAGGATTCCGGTCAGGGCAAAGATGCCGTGCACGCCCACCCGCTCCATGAGGAACGGCCCCGCCACGAAGGAGAGCAGGAACACGCCGCCGATGGTCGAGCCGATGATCGCCATGGATTTGCCGCGCTGGCTCTCGCGCGTGAGGTCGGCCGCCATGGCGATCACGGTCGCCGAGATCGCGCCCGCCCCCTGCAGCATGCGCCCGAGGATGATCACGAGGGGCGAATCGCCCATCGCGCACACGAAGCTGCCTGCGGCCAGCATGGCGAGGCCCGCGTAGATCACGGGCTTCCTTCCGTGCCGGTCGGAGAGCCAGCCGAAGGGGACCTGCAGCAGGGCCTGCATGATCCCGTAGGCCCCGAGTGCGAGGCCCACGAGCGTGAGCGTCCAGCCCGGGCGGCCATCCGCCCAGAGGGCGAACACTGGCAGGATCACGAACATGCCAAAGAGGCGCAAGGCGAAGATTGCGGCCAGCGACACGCTGGCGCGCAGCTCGCTCGAGCTCATGCGGGCCGGGGAATTCACCGAAATAGGGGGTTGGAGCAGGGAAAGAAGGCTGAGGTATATTAGCAGATTGCCCTATGGAAACGATCCGGATCCGCGGCGCGCGCACGCACAACCTCAGGAATGTCAGCCTCGACATTCCGCGCAACCGGCTCGTCGTCATCACGGGCCTGTCGGGATCCGGCAAATCGTCGCTCGCCTTCGACACGCTCTACGCCGAGGGCCAGCGCCGCTACGTCGAGTCGCTGTCGGCCTACGCCCGGCAGTTCCTGCAGCTGATGGAAAAGCCCGACGTCGACCTGATCGAGGGGCTGTCGCCCGCGATCGCGATCGAGCAGAAGGCGACCTCGCACAACCCGCGCTCCACGGTGGGCACCGTCACCGAGATCCACGACTACATGCGCCTGCTGTTCGCGCGCGTGGGCGATCCGTACTGCCCGGAACACGACGTGGCGCTGAGCGCCCAGAGCGTGTCGCAGATGGTCGACCACGTCCTGCAACTGCCCGAGGACACGCGCGTGATGGTGCTGGCACCCCTCGTGATCGGGCGCAAGGGAGAGCAGGCCGAGCTCTTCGACGAGCTGCGCGCGCAGGGGTTCGTGCGGCTGCGCATCGACGGGGAAGTCCACGAGATCGACCGGCTCCCGAAGGTCGAGCGCAACAAGAAGCACACCGTCGAGATCGTGATCGACCGGTTGAAGGTCGCAGCGGCGATGCAGCAGCGGCTGGCCGAATCGTTCGAGACGGCGTTGCGGCACGCCGACGGGCGTGCGCTCG
>JANMYH010000028.1:0-4220 GCA_031381925.1 Burkholderiales bacterium
CTCGGCCACCTTCTCGGTGGTGACGCGCTCGGTCGCGATCTTCACCGCTTCGGGCGGCTGGATGTCCGCCGGCGCGTTCGCCTGGACTTCCTTGACGGCGACGTCGAGCACCGGTTGGCCGGCCATGGACTGCTGGATGCGCCCGGGATACTTCACGCCGCCGAAATCGCGATAGTCCGCGTAGGTCGTGACCACCGCCACCTCGCCCAGGACCGCATCGGGCAAGCGCGACTCCACCCTCTCGACGAGGTAGTCGCCGTTGATGAAGGCGGTGGCCGCGAACCGGCCCGGCTCGGTGAACGTGACGGCCGCCAGGGACCCTTTGTCGGCAAACGTTACCGTCGCCTTGTTCCTCATCGCGGCCTTGACCACGCCGTAGGGGGTGATCCACAGCTGGTGAGTGCGATCCGTCAGGAACCGCGGACCGGCCACGGGGTTCCCGCCGGCAACATTCCAGGCATATCCCCCGCCCAGGTACTGGTCGTTGCTCTGCTGCCCCGACAACGGGTACCCGCCGCCGCCCTTGGGCTCGGCACGGCTCAGCGTGATCTCTTCGCGCATCGAGCCCGTGTCGTAGTTGAGGGTGCGGACCTGGCTATGAAGCGTGATCTTCGGCCACGGCACGCCTGGCACGTAGGCCTGGCCGAACGTGTAGCCGGTGCCCTCGGCCGCGTAACGGAGTGTCTTGACATCGGCTGCGCCCATCGCGTGCGCGCTTCGCTTGAGGAGGGCTTCTGCGTCCTCGGCGATGGCGGGCGGGATGACCGCGAGCGCGGCTGCGGCCACGGCCGCGAACATCGGAAACCGTTTCCGAAGCATGGAGGCCTCCTGTAGTTGTGGTTGTCGGGCTCTTACCCCGCTATTGCATGTGCTGCCCGCCGTTGATGGCGATGTTGGCGCCGGTGAGGAACGCGGCCTCGTCGGAGGCGAGGTAGGCGCAGAGGCCCGCCACCTCGTCGGGCTTGCCGAGCCGGCCCATCGGGATCTGCGGGATGATCTTGGTGTCGAGGACGTCCTTCGGGATCGCGAGCACCATCTTGGTCCCGATGTAGCCCGGGGAGATCGTGTTGACGGTCACGCCCTTGCGCGCGACTTCATAGGCGAGCGCCTTGGAGAAGCCGTGCATGCCCGCCTTCGCCGCCGAGTAGTTGGTCTGGCCGAAGGCGCCCTTCTGGCCGTTGACGCTCGAGACGTTGATGACCCGCCCCCAGCCGCGTTCGACCATTCCGTCCACCACCGGCTTGGTCACGTTGAAGACACTATCGAGGTTGGTCTTGATGACGGCGTCCCAGTCGACCTTGGTCATCTTCTTGAAGGTCATGTCGCGGGTGATGCCGGCGTTGTTGATCAGGATGTCGACGGGGCCGACGTCCTTGGCCACCTGCGCGACCATCTTCTGGCACGAGTCGAAGTCCGCCACGTCGCAGGGATAGGCGATGAACGCGTGGCCCTGGCCCTCCATCTCCTTCAGCCACTCCTTGTATTTCGAGTTGCCCGGCGAGTAGGTGACGACGACCTTGATGCCCATCTTCTCGAGCTTGATGCAGATCGCCTCGCCCAACCCGCCCATGCCGCCCGTGACCAGCGCGATTCTCTGAGCCATCTTCCCTCCTCCTTGTTGTGAATGCGGCTAGACCCGCTCCCTGGCGTAGCGCCCGGGGGCGGGCTCGATCGGCTTCCTCTTCGCCCCGCCCAGCTTCGTGCGCGCCGGCACCATCTTGCCGCCGTGGGGCTTCAACCACTTCGACCACTCGTTCCACCAGCTTCCCGGCACCTCCAGCGCCGCGGCGAGCCACTTGTCGGCATCGGCGGTCTTGTCGTCGTTGACCCAGTAGCTGCGCTTGTTCTTCGAGGCCGGATTGATCGTGCCGGCGATGTGGCCGCTCGCGCCGAGGACGAACTTCACGTTGCCTCCGAGCAGGCGCGCGCTCTTGTAGCCCCCCTTCCACGGGACGATGTGGTCCTCGCGCGCGGCGAACACGAACGTGGGCAGCTTGATCCGCTTCAAGCTCACCGGTACGCCGCACATGCTGAGCGCATCGGGCGTGGCGAGCTTGTTGTCCGTGTAGGTGTTGCGCAGGTAATACGCGTACATCGGGCCGGGCAGGTTGGTCGCGTCGGAATTCCAGTAGAGCAGGTCGAAGGCCGGCGGCTGCTTGCCCTTGAGGTAGTTGTTCACCACGTAAGACCAGACGAGGTCGTTGGCGCGCAGGCTCGAGAAGGCGCCCGCGAGCTCCCCGCCGGGGACGATCCCGCCGCGCTCCAGCTGCTTCTCGCGCTTCTCGACGAAGGCGCGGTCGAGGTAGACGCGGATCTCGCCCACGTCGGTGAAATCCAGCAGCGTGGTCAGCAATGTGAGGCTCGCGGCCGGGTTCTTGCCCTGTTTTTCGAGCACCGCGAGGGCTGAGCACGCGAGCGTGCCGCCGATGCAGAAGGCAAGCACGTTGAGGCGGTCGGCGCCCACGATGCGCCTGGCTTCGCTCAACGCCTCGATGAGGTCGCGGATGTAGTCGTCCCAGGTGACGTGGTCGTGCTCCTCCTTGACGTTCCGCCACGAGACCATGAACACCGTATGGCCCTGGTCGACCGCGAAGCGCACCAGGGAATTCTCGGGCTGCAGGTCCATGATGTAGAACTTGTTGATGCACGGCGGCACCATCACCAGCGCGCGCTCGTGGACCTTCGGCGTTGTGGGCTCGTACTGGATCAGCTGCATCAGCTCGTTCTCGAACACCACCGCGCCCTTGGAGACCGCGATGTTGCGCCCCACCTCGAAGGCCGCCTCGTCGGTCATCGAGATGCGTCCCTTGTCCATGTCGGCGAGCAGGTTCCTCATGCCGTCCTGGAGGGTCTCGCCGCCGCTTTCCATCGCCGCCTTGATGGCCTCGGGGTTGGTGGCGAGGAAGTTCGAGGGGGCGGCCGCGTCGAGGTACTGGCGCATGAAGAAGCGCATGCGCAGCTTGGTGTCCGGATCGAGGCTCGAGTCCTCGACCGACTCCATCATCATCTTCGAGGTGAGCAGGTACGAGTCGCGGAAATAGCGGAACATCGGAAGCGAGTCCCACTCCGGCGCATTGAACCGCTTGTCGGTGGCGGCGGGCGCCGACTCGGCGCCCTGCGCGGGCTGCATCGACGACATCCAGAGGCGCATCTGTTCCTGCATGTAGCGGCCCTGCAGGTCGAGCATGGTCTGCGGCTTGGCGCTGATCGCCTCGAGCCAGGCGCGATAGGCGTCGGCGAAGCCCGACATCACCTGCTGGCCCGCACCCTCCCCGCCGAACGGCGACTCGGCAAATGTCTCCTGGGATTCGCGCAGGCGGGCTGCGAGGTCGTCGGTGGCGCGGGGTCGGGTCTTGGCCATGGGTGCCTGCGGGGAGTGGGACGAAGGGAAGCAGTCATTGTACGACGGACGGCGGGGACTTCAGGGGTCCGGGAAAAGCGCCGCGTGGATCAGCCAGATGCTCGAGATGCCGAGCCCGATGAACGCCACCTGAACCAGAGTCTCACGAATCGCGGTGCGCTTGTGCAGGCCCGGGATCAGGTCGGCGACCGCGACGTAGATCATGCTCGCCGCGGCGATCGCGAGGATCTCGGG
Organism: Burkholderiales bacterium; assembly: GCA_031381925.1. Taxonomy (GTDB): domain Bacteria; phylum Pseudomonadota; class Gammaproteobacteria; order Burkholderiales; family Usitatibacteraceae; genus Usitatibacter. The sequence goes on from JANMYH010000028.1 coordinate 3,596, forward strand.
AATCCAGTCCGCGACCGACGCGAGGGCGGACCAGGCGAGTAGCGCGCCCGCGACCGTCGCCAGGCCCGAGAGCCCGTTCATGGCGAGTGCCATGCGCTTCCCGAAGCCGGAGTGCAACAACACCAGGAAGTCGCCGATCTCCTGCGGGATCTCGTGGGCGATGATCGCGACCGAGGTGACGATGCCCAGGCGCGCGTCGGCGATGAAGGCGGCCGCGATGATCACGCCGTCGGTGAAGTTGTGGAACGAGTCGCCGATCACGATCATCCAGCCCGAGCGCCCGGAGTCGTTCCCGTGGGCGGCGTGCGCATGGACTTCCTCGATGTCCTCGTCGCCGTGGTGGTGGTGGCGCCACAGCAGCAGTTTCTCGAGCACGAAGAAGGCGAGGATCCCGAAGAGGATGAAGGCGGCGACGCGGGCGGGATTCTTCGTCTCCCCGAAGATGTGCGGCAGGATGTCGAGGAACACCACGCCCAGCAGGGCGCCGACCGCGTAGCTCACCAGCATCGGGATCCAGCGCGCCTTCACGCGGAAAGCCACGGCCGCGGCGAGCGCCAGGGACAGCAGGCTCCCGGCGACGCAGGCGATGAGGATCTGGGCGAGGACCGGCATCATTCCAGCCAGA
>JANMYH010000033.1:0-5774 GCA_031381925.1 Burkholderiales bacterium
GCAGCCGGGGCGCAAGATGCCGAAGGGCTGCAGCTACGGGCCCCGACGTCGCGCAAACAACAACGGTCGTACCGTCAATGGCGCATACCCGGCTCGCAGCCGCGAGGTTCTCGGGTGCAAGAGTCCGATAGCGCTTCTGCAAGCGCTTGATGTACTGGAGACGCTCGGCAAGCGGGCGCAGCTCGGCGTTGTCGTCGAGAAGCTTGGAAATCGGTTCGGAGGCCATGGGCGACGTTGGGAGGGATCAGCAGAATGAACATTATTCTCGTTTCGGACAGTCTCGCGAAGAGCCGCACGGTTGCGCTCTCGCAGACGCAGGTCATTTTGATGGCGATGGGCATCCTCGTCGCGGGCTTCATGCTCGCAACGGCGACCTACTTCTTCACCATGAAATTCGCGGTGGACCTGCGCAACCCCTACCTGCGCACGCTGCTGGCCGCGCTGCACCAGGACGAGCTGAAGCGTTCCGAGGCGGAGATGAAGGACAACCTCAGCTCGCTCGCGGTCAAGGTCGGCGAGCTGCAAGCGCGGATCCTTCGCCTGGACGCGTTCGGTGAGCGCCTTGCGAAGGCCGCGGGCATCAAGCGCGAGGAATTCCGCTTCGACGAGAAACCCGGCCAGGGTGGGCCGGCCGCGACGATGGGCCCCGACCTGACGCTCAACGAGTTCCAGCAAATGCTCGCCGAGATCGGCCGCATCCTCGACGACCGCACCGATAAGCTCGGCGTGCTCGATTCGTTCCTGATGGACGATCGCCTCGCTCGGAAGACGATTCCCACGACCATGCCGGTGCCGATGGGCTATTACTCGTCCAACTATGGCTATCGCCTCGACCCGATCAACGGCAGGACGTCGTTCCATACCGGCGTCGACCTGATCGCGCCCCCCGGCACGCCGGTCCTGGCCGCCGCGGGTGGGGTGGTTTCGACGGTGGCGTTCGTGGCCGAGTACGGAAACGTGGTCGAGGTCGACCACGACAACGGGCTCACGTCGCGTTACGCGCACCTGTCCAAGATGCTGGTCAAGGTCGGCGACGTGGTCATGAAAGGCCAGCAGGTGGCGCTCGTTGGCGCCACCGGCCGGACCACCGGGCCGCACCTACATTTCGAGGTCCGGGAGAAGGGCATCCCCTTGAACCCGAACAAGTTTCTCTCGCTCGGAACCAAGAACGACTCGGTCTTCAACGCGTCCTTCAAGAAGTAGGGGGTTGCGGGCCGACCGGCCCGGCCCCATCTCCAGATATAATTGTTGACCGCCGGCCCTTCCAGGGCCGGTTTTCGCATTTTCGACACCCCCATACCGGTCCCCGTCAGACGGGACACCCGCCCCACGTGCTCACGACCGCTCTCAAGGCCATCTTCGGCAGCCGCAACGACCGACTCCTCAAGGAGTATCGCAAGAAGGTCGAATCCATCAACGCGCTCGAGGGCGACCTCGAGCGGCTGAGCGACGCCGAGCTCCAGGCGAAGACGCCGGAGCTCAAGCAGAAGGTCGCGGGCGGCGCCAAGCTCGACGCGGTCCTTCCCGAGGCCTTCGCGGTCGTGCGCGAGGCCTCCCGGCGCGTGCTCGGCATGCGGCACTTCGACGAGCAGATGGTCGGCGGGATCGCGCTGCACCAGGGAAAGATCGCCGAGATGCGCACCGGCGAGGGCAAGACGCTCGTCGCCACCCTTCCCTCGTACCTGAACGCGCTCGAGGGCAAGGGCGTCCATGTCGTCACGGTGAACGACTACCTCGCCAAACGCGACGCCGAATGGATGGGCCGCATCCATCGCTTCCTCGGACTCACCGTCGGCGTGGGCGGCCCGCAGATGGATTCCGCGGAACAGCAGCAGTCGTACCTTGCCGACGTCACCTACGGGACCAACAACGAATTCGGCTTCGACTACCTGCGCGACAACATGGCGACCACGATTCCCGAGCGTTTCCAGCGCGGGCTCAACTTCGCCATCGTCGACGAGGTCGACTCGATCCTGATCGACGAGGCGCGCACGCCGCTCATCATTTCCGGCCAGGCCGAGGACTCCACCGAGCTCTACCGGAAGATCAACCTGCTGATACCGAAGCTCGTGCCGCAGAAGGACGAGAAGGGCGAGGGTGACTACTGGGTCGACCTCAAGATGCACAGCGTGACGCTCTCCGAGCAGGGCCACGAACACGCCGAGGAGCTGATGGCCGAGGCGGGCCTGCTGCCCGCGGGCGCGAGCCTCTACGACCCCTCGAACATCATCCTCATGCACCACCTGCACGCCGGGGTGCGCGCGCATTCGCTCTACCACCGCGACCAGAACTACGTCGTGCAGAACGACGAGGTGGTGATCGTCGACGAGTTCACCGGCCGCATGATGCAGGGGCGGCGCTGGTCCGACGGGCTTCACCAGGCGGTGGAGGCGAAGGAGAACGTCTCGATCAAGAACGAGAGCCAGACGCTCGCCTCGATCACCTTCCAGAACTATTTTCGCCTGTACGGGAAGCTTGCCGGCATGACCGGCACCGCCGACACCGAGGCGTTCGAGTTTTCCAGCATCTACAACCTCGAGACGGTTCTCATCCCCACGCACCGCACGATGGTGAGGAAGGACCTGAACGACCAGGTCTTCATCACCGCCAAGGAAAAGTCCCAGGCGATCATCAACGACGTGAAGGAGCGCACCGCCAAGGGCCAGCCGGTGCTGCTCGGCACCACCTCGGTCGAGAACTCCGAGCTGCTGTCGGGAATGCTCGAGCGCGAGAAGATGCCGCATAACGTTCTGAATGCGAAGCAGCACGCGCGCGAGGCCGAGATCGTGGCGCAGGCCGGCCGCCCGAAGCAGATCACCATCGCCACCAACATGGCGGGGCGCGGGACGGACATCGTGCTCGGCGGCAACCCTGACCCCGAGATGCAGTCGATCAAGAACGACGAGGCTCTGTCCGCTGCCGAGAAGGAACGGCGCGTGGCCGACGTGCGCGAATCCTGGCAGAAGCTGCACGACGAGGTCGTGGGGGCGGGCGGGCTGCACATCATCGGCTCCGAGCGCCACGAGTCGCGCCGCATCGACAACCAGCTGCGCGGCCGCTCGGGGCGCCAGGGCGACCCGGGGAGCTCGCGCTTCTTCCTCGCGTTCGAGGATCCGCTGCTCAAGATCTTCGCCGGCGAGCGCCTGCAATCGATCATGCGCGGCCTGAAGATCCCCGAGGGCGAGGCGATCGAGGCGCGCATGGTGACGCGCTCGATCGAGAACGCGCAACGCAAGGTCGAGGCGCGCAACTTCGACATCCGCAAGCAGCTGCTCGAGTACGACGACGTCGCGAGCGACCAGCGTAAGGTCATCTACCAGCAGAGGAACGAGCTGCTCGAATCGAGTGACATCTCCCAGACCATCCGCTCGATCCGGTCCGCCGTCATCGGCGCCACGGTGCAGCAGTTCGTGCCTGCGGACAGCGTCGAGGAGCAGTGGGACCTGCCGGGCCTCGAGAAGAAGCTCGAGGGCGAGTTTTTCCTCGCTGCCCCGGTGGCCGAATGGGCGAAGGCCGACGAGACGCTCGACTCCGATGCGATCGCCGAGCGCGTGATCGTCATGGCGGGCAAGTCCTACGACGACAAGTTCGGACCGATCGACGGCGAAGTGCTGCACAACTACGAGCGCGCCGTCATGCTGCAGTCGATCGACACGCACTGGCGGGAGCACCTGGCCGCGCTCGATTACCTGCGCCAGGGCATCCACCTGCGCGGCTACGCCCAGAAGCAGCCGAAGCAGGAGTACAAGCGCGAGGCATTCGAGCTCTTCGGCGCGATGCTCGACTCGATCAAGCTCGAGGTCACGCGCCACCTGATGGCGGTGCAGGTGCGCTCGCAGGCCGAGGTCGAGGAAGCCGAGCGCCGCGCCGAGGAATCCGCGCGCGCCCTGAAGAACGTGCAGTACCAGCACGCCGATTTCTCGCCGGGCGTGGGCGACGAGCCCGCCGAGCAGATCGCCGACGGCGTGCCGCTTTCCGTCGAGCCTGCCCCGGAAGCCGGCGTGGAGCCCTTCGTGCGCTCCACCCAGAAGGTCGGGCGCAACGACCCCTGTCCCTGCGGCTCGGGCAAGAAATACAAGCAGTGCCACGGAAGGTTGGCCTGATGGCCCACCGTTCCGGGGTCAGATCCCGATTCATGCGCGGTTTGTCGCCGTAAGCCGCACCGGCCCACGACATTGGGCTCTGACCCCCGTTTTTCCGCGGCTATAATTCCACCATGGCCGTGAACCTGGATCCGCCACGCCCCGAGGACCTGCTCAGCATCGCCGGGGTGCGCCTCGGCATCGCCCAGGCCCACGTGCGCAAGCCCAACCGCAAGGATCTCCTGCTCATCACGCTCGATGAAGGCAGCCGCGTAGGCGGCGTTTTCACGCGCAATCGCTTCGCGGCCGCGCCGGTGCAGCTCTGCAGGGCGAATCTCGATGACGGCTCGGCGATACGCGCGATCCTGGTGAATACCGGCGTGGCCAATGCCGGCACCGGGCAGGCGGGGCTGGACGATGCGCGCGCCACCTGTGCGGCGGCCGCGAAGCTCCTCGGCATCCAGCCCTGGCAGGTGCTGCCGCTTTCCACCGGCGTGATCATGGAGCCGCTTCCGGTCGATCGCATCGTAGCCGGGCTTCCGGCGTGCGTAGCAGACCTCGCCGCCGACCATTGGGGCTCGGCCGCCGAAGCGATCATGACGACCGACACCATTCCCAAGGCGGTATCGCGCCAGGTGGTGATCGACGGGCGCACGATCACCGTGACCGGCATCTCGAAGGGCGCGGGCATGATCGAGCCCAACATGGCGACGATGCTCGGCATCATCGCGACCGACGCCGCCATCGGGCAGGAGGCGCTGCAGTACATGGCGCGCCATGCCGCGGACCTGTCGTTCAACGCGATCACCGTCGACGGCGACACCTCGACCAACGACAGCCTCCTGCTGGTGGCTTCGGGCACGGCCGGAAATCCGCAGATCTTCGGCGAGGGCACCGCCGAATTCGGCCGCCTGGCGGTGACGGTGACCGAGGTCGCGCAGTTTCTCGCCCAGGCCATCGTGCGCGACGGCGAGGGCGCGACCAAGTTCATCACCGTCGTGGTCGACGGGGGGGCCTCGCGCAAGGAGTGCTTCGCAGTTGCCAAGTCGATCGCCAACTCGCCGCTGGTGAAGACCGCGTTCTTCGCCTCCGACCCGAACCTTGGCAGGATCCTCGCTGCCGTGGGCAAGGCGGGAGTCCAGGACCTCGATCCCTCGAAAGTGGGGCTCAAGCTGGGCGATGTGACCGTCGTGGAGCACGGTGCCCGCTCGGCAGCCTATGGCGAGGCCGACGGCAAGCGGGTCATGAAGGGCTCCGAGATCACCATCCGGGTGACCCTTGGGCGTGGCATCGAGACCGCCACGGTATGGACCTGCGATTTTTCCTACGACTACGTGAAGATCAACGCAGACTACCGAAGCTAGAGCGCACGCCGAACGCCGCCATGACCGATCCGCGCAGCACGACGCGCCACCTCGAGCGCTACTACTCGCGCCGCGCGGCCGAGTACGAGCAGATCTACGAGAAGCCCGAGCGCCAGCGCGAGCTCGAATGGTTGCGTCGCCGGGTGCCCGAGCTCTACCGCGGCCGCACCGTGCTCGAAGTGGCCTGCGGCACCGGCTACTGGACGCAATTCATCGCGCCCGTCGCCAAGCGCGTCTACGCGGGCGACATCAACGAGGCGGTGCTCGAGATCGCGCGCGACAAGCCCATCCCCCCGGGCAGGGCCACGTTCTTCAAGGCCGACGCGGT
>JANMYH010000034.1:0-9478 GCA_031381925.1 Burkholderiales bacterium
CGCCGTACCCGTGGGGAATGGTCGCGAAGCGCACGTCCCTGAAGAGCCCGTTCAGGCGCACGAGGTTGTCCTGCACCGAGCGGCTCGGGACCACCATGGTGACGTGGGGCCGCTGCACCAGCTCCATGAAGCGGCTCCTCACCGCGATCCGCTCGGGCGGCAGGAAATCGACGAACGGGTTGAAGCGCGGGTTGCGCGCGTGGCACTCCTCGATGCGCCGTCCGTCGCAGTCGCGGCAGATGCCCTCGAAATGGATGTTGATCGCGGGGCAGTACGGAAAGTAGTCGTGGTTCACGACGAGCGTCGGCAACCCGGTGTCGAGCACCTCGAGCGAGTGCCCGATGAGGGAGGACACCAGCACCACGTCGACGCGCCGTTCGCGCACGATCCGGCCGAGCGCCTCGCGGTAGTCGGGATGCTCCACGACCGTTGCGACGATCGGGCTCGAGAACGTCCACGCCTCGAGGGGCTGCTCGTCGCCCGGATTCGCGAAGAGCGCCACGCCGTCCCCGGCCGCGCGATCATGGGAAAACGAGCGCAGCACGAGGTTCGTCCGCCCGGAGTCGGCGGCGGCGAAGTCGTGCAGCCACTTGGCGCTGCCTCCGCCCAGGTCGTGGATCACGTGCAGCTGGACCGGCCGCGCGCTCGTGTCGGGATGCTTCATGGCCGGCAATTTTACCGGACAATGCAATAATTCCCGCCCGTGGCCGAGATCCTCGACATCGTCGTACCCGTATATCGCGGCGAGGCCGAGACGCGTGCCTGCCTGGAAAGCGTGCTCGCGGCCCCCACGCGACGTCCTTTCGAGGTCGTCGTCATCGACGACGCGAGCCCCGAGCCGGCGATCTCGGCGTGGCTGCGAGCCCTCGCCAGCGCGGGCCGAATCACCCTCATCGCCCACGGCGACAACCGCGGTTTCGTGGCCAGCGTGAACGAGGGCATGCAGTTGCACCCGGCGCGCGACGTGGTCCTCCTCAATAGCGACACCGAAGTGGCAAGCGGCTGGCTGGACCGCCTCTGGGCGCATTTCGACGCCGATGCGTCGATCGGCACCGCCACGCCGTTCTCGACCAACGCCACCATCTGCAGCTACCCGAGAGCCCTGGCCGCGAACGCGATGCCGCCAGGCGAGACGACGGCAAGCCTCGATGCGGCCTTCGCCGCGGCCAATGCCGGGCGGCGCGTGGACATTCCCACCGCAGTCGGCTTCTGCATGGCGATCCGCCGCCGGGCGCTCGAGCGCGTCGGCCCCTTCGACGTCGAGCGCTACGGCGCGGGCTACGGCGAAGAGGTCGACTTCTGCATGCGCGCGGCGCGCGCGGGCTTTCGCAACGTGCTCGCGGGCGACGTGTTCGTGATGCACGTGGGCGAGGTCTCGTTCGGGGGCACCGGCGCGGAGCGCCGAGCGCAGGCGCAGGCGACCGTCGATGCCCTCTATCCCGAGTTCCAGCAGCGCCTGGCCGCCTTCCTCCCGGCCGATCCGCCGCGCATGCTGCGCCGGCGCGCCGATCTCGAGCGCCTGCGGCGCTCGCCCGGAGAGATGCGCGTGGAAGCCGCCGCCCCCCACGTCACGCACCTGGGCTGGCCGCGGGCAGGCGAGGAGTTCGCCCTCTGGCTCGATCCCGTACGTGACGCCGGGAGTCTCGCGAAGATCGTCGCCGCGGTACGCGGGGCCGGCCCGATTCCCGAGCTCGCCGAGGGCTGGCTGTTCCCCCCGGCCGAGCCGGCCCCGCCCTCCGCGCCCGTGCCGGGCGGATTCCTCGAGCGCCTGCGCCGGCGCTCCTAGGCGCGCCGCACCGCTCCCCGGTATCATTCGGGGGCACCGGCTGCCCCCCCCTTCGAGACAACGACAAAAGCCGTGAAACTCAGCGCACGCTGGAATCCGAAGTTCAGCCTCAATACCTGGATCCGCGTGGGCGCGAGCCTCGCCATCGTGGCTGCCTTCCTGGTCCACGAGGCCGAGTGGACCCAGTTCCGCTTCATCCAGCAGCTCGAGTTGTGGGGCTACGACACGCGGCTACGCCTGTTCATGCCCAACACGCTCGATCCGCGCGTGGTGATCCTCGACATCGACGAGAAGAGCCTCAACGCCGAGGGCCGCTGGCCGTGGAGCCGCAACAAGGTTGCGCTGATGGTCCGCCAGCTCTTCGACACCTACAAGGTGAAGGTGGTCGGCTTCGACGTCGCGTTCGCCGAGCCCGATACCAGCTCGGGCCTGGAGAGCCTCGAGGCGCTCGGCAAGAACGAGCTCAAGGACCAGGCCGACTACCAGGCCTTCATGGTGAAGGCGCGCCGCGACCTCGACTACAACCAGATCTTCGCCGACGAGATCGGCAAGCATCCCGTGGTCCTGGGCTTCTTCCTGGGGGGCAAGACCGACAAGTCGGGCGTGCTGCCCCTGCCGACCTTCATCGAGAAATCCATCGGCAAGGCCGAGTGGGAGTTCATGCACAACCTCGCCACGGGATACAGCGGCAACATCGACAGCCTGCAGAAGCAGGCCTCGGCCGCCGGCCACCTGTACCCATCGCTCGACTTCGACGGCGTCACGCGCCGCGTGCCGATCTTCATGAAGTACAGCGACGGATACTACGAGGCGCTGTCCTTCGCGATGGTGCGCACCTACCTCGGCAACGTCCCGGCGAAGATCCGCGTGCAGGCGCCCAAGGTCGGCAACCTCGCGACGATCCCGTCCGTCGAGATCGGCAACCTCACGATCCCGCTCGACGAGCGCATGAGCGCGCTGGTGCCGTATCGCGGCTCCGTCGGCGTCTACCGCTACGTGAGCGCGACCGACGTGATGCGCGGCACCCTTCCCAAGGATGAGCTGCGCGACAAGATCGTGATCGTGGGAACCTCCGCCCAGGGCCTGCTGGACCTGCGTTCCACCCCCGTGCGCGAGGACTTCCCGGGGGTCGAGGTGCACGCCAACCTGATCAGCGGCTTCCTCGACCAGACGATCATGCACAAGCCCGACCTGATTCTCGCGGTCTCGGTGCTCACCATCCTGCTGATCGGCGTGCCGTTCGCGATCCTGCTGCCGCGCCTGTCGGCGCTCACCTCCACCGCGTCGGTGTTCCTGGTTTTCCTGATCCTGGTCGGGATCAACCTGTATGCGTGGCGGTTCCAGCACTACGTGCTCAACATCGCTGCGCCGCTGGCGATGCTGGCGCTGCTCTACCTGCTCAACATGGCGTGGGGCTTCTTCATGGAGACCCGCACCCGCCGCCTCATGAGCGGCCTCTTCGGCACCTACGTGCCCAAGGAGCTGGTGGCGGAGATGTCGAAGAACCCGGAGGAGTACTCGATGCGCGGCGAGGCCCGCGACATGACGGTGCTCTTTTCCGACGTGCGCGACTTTACCTCGATCTCGGAGGGCCTGCCGCCGGAAGGCCTGCGCGACATGATGAACGCGTACCTGACCGAGATGACCGAGGTGATCCAGCACTCGCGCGGCACGATCGACAAGTACATCGGCGACGCGATCATGGCCTTCTGGGGCGCGCCGGTGAGCGATCCGGAGCACTCGATCCACGGCGTGCAGGCCGCGCTCGACATGCAGAAGCGCATCCGCACCCTCGACAGCGATTTCGCCAAGAAAGGGTGGCCCGCGCTCAACATCGGCGTGGGCCTGAACTGCGGCTCGATGAACGTGGGCGACATGGGATCGAAGTTCCGCCGCGCCTACACCGTGATGGGCGACGCCGTGAACCTCGCCTCGCGCCTCGAGGCGCTTACCAAGGAATACGGCGTCGGCATCCTCGTCTCGGAGAACATCGTTCGCACCGCCCAGGGATTCGTCTATCGCGAGGTCGACAAGGTGGTGGTCAAGGGCCGCACCGAAGGGGTCTCGATCTACGAGCCCATGGGCAAGGTCGGCGAGGTGGGCGAATCGACCCTCGCCGAGATCGACCGCTTCCACAAGGCGCTCGAGTGGTACCGCAAGCAGCGCTGGAACGAGGCCGAGGAAGGCATGAAGGCGCTGCGCTATGCCGCGCCCGAATCCAAGCTCTACAAGCAGTACCTCAAGCGCATCGCGGACTACCGCGCCAACCCACCGGAACCGACCTGGAACGGTACGTGGGTCTTCACGACCAAGTAACCCATCCGCACGCGGAGCGCATTCCCCCGCCCGGCGAGGCCATCGCGGTGGCGCCGGGAATCTGGTGGATCCGCATGCCGCTGCCGTTCGCGCTCGACCATATCAACCTCTGGGTGCTCGAGGACGGCGACGGCTTCACCCTGGTCGATACCGGATTCGGCGTGCAGGCCACGTGGGACTTGTGGGAGATGCACTTCGCACGCCTGATGGCGGGCCGGGCGGTGAAGAACGTCGTCGTCACTCACTACCATCCCGACCACGTGGGCAGCGCCGGGTGGCTGGTCGAGCGCACCGGGGCGCCCTTCTGGATGACCACCTCCGAGTACCTCTCGGCGCACGCCGCGCACGACGATTTCGCCGGCTTCGACCGCGACAATACGATCGGGCTCTACATCGCCAATGGCGTCGATGCGGCGAGCGTTCCCGAATCGGCGCGCAAGGGCGGCGGGTATAGCCGCGGCGTGCCGAGCCTGCCGCGGCGCTACCGCCGGATGATGCACGGCGACAAGCTCACCCTCGGCGGGCACGATTGGGAGGTGATCACGGTCTTCGGCCACGCCCCCGAGCACGCGGCGCTCTGGTGCGCCTCGAAGAACGTGCTGATTTCCGGCGACCAGGTGCTGCCGCGCATCACGACCAACGTGGGCGTCTGGGGCAACCAGCCCGAGGCCAATCCGCTCGCGCAATTCCTCGGCTCGATGAGCCGCTTCTCGCACCTGCCCGAAGACGCACTGGTATTGCCTTCGCACGATCGGGTGTTTCTCGGCCTGCACAAGCGCATCGCCGAGCTGCACGAGCACCACGCCAAGCGCCTGGAGCGCCTGCTCGAAGGCTGCGCCGAGCCCCTCACCGCCTTCCAGGCACTCCCGCTCCTCTTCAAGCGCAAGCTCGACGACCACCAGATGATGTTCGCCATGGGCGAGGCGATCGCGCACCTGCACTACCTGCTAGCTCAGGGCAAGGTGGTGCGAATCGTCGATTCCTCGGGCGTGAGGCGATTTCTGGCTGCTTGAGGGTTGTTGAGCCGCCGTACCGCGGTGCGCTCCAGTGACGTTCCGGCTATCCGCTGGTTCGCGACGCCAACGACTTCATCGCGCGCTCGAGCCCGGCGATGGTGACCGGGTACATGCGCCCGTCCATGATCCTCTGGACGTTCTGGATCGAGGTGGTCCAGCTCCACTGATCCTCGGGGAGCGGGTTCAGCCACGCCGCGTGCGGCCACGAGCGCAGGAGCCGCCCGAGCCAGGCGCGGCCGGCCTCGTCGTTCCAGTGCTCGACGCTCCCGCCCGGCTGCTCCAGCTCGTAGGGGCTCATCGAGGCGTCCCCCACGAAGATCAGCTTGTAGTCGTGCCCGTACTTGCGCATGACTTCCACGGTGTTGAGGCGCTCGTGGCGCCGGCCGTTGTCCTTCCAGACGGTTTCGTAGACGCAGTTGTGGAAGTAGAAGTGCTCGAGGTTCTTGAACTCGGTGCGCGCGGCCGAGAAGAGCTCCTCGACCCCCTGGATGTGGTCGTCCATCGAGCCGCCCACGTCGAGGAACAGCAGCACCTTCACCGCGTTGTGCAGCTGCGCGACCATCTTGAGGTCCAGCCAGCCGGCGTTCTTCGCGGTCGAGCGGATCGTCCCGTCGAGGTCGAGGATCTCGGGCGCCCCGTCGCGGGCGAAGCGCCGCAGGCGCCGCAGCGCCATCTTGATGTTGCGCACGCCGAGCTCACGGTTGGTGTCGTAGTCGCGGTACTCGCGCTTGTCCCACACCTTCACCGCGCGGCGATTGCGCGAGCCGTCCTGGCCGATGCGCACGCCCTCGGGGTTGAAGCCGTAGGCGCCGAAGGGCGAAGTCCCCGCGGTGCCGATCCACTTCGAGCCGCCCTGGTGGCGGCCCTTCTGCTCCTCGAGCCGCTGCCTGAGCGTCTCCATCAGCTTGTCCCATCCGCCCAGCGCCTCGACCTGCTTTTTCTCCTCGTCGGTGAGCCAGCGCTCGGCGATCTTGCGCAGCCACTCGGCGGGCACCTCGGTCACGATCGCGTCGGGGATCGATTGCACGCCCTTGAAATAGGCGGCGAAGGCCAGGTCGAAACGATCGAAGAACGCTTCGTCCTTCACCAGGGTCATGCGGGCCAGCGTGTAGAAATCGTCGACGCTGCCGTGGATCACGCCGCGGTCGAGCGCCTCGAGGAGCGTGAGGAACTCCTTGACGCTCGCCGGGACGCCTGCCTTGCGGACCGTGAAGAAGAAATCGAACAGCACGCCGGACGCCTAGCGGGAACCCTCGAGGATCGCCTTCAGACGGTCGAGCGCCGAGCCCCAGTAGGCCTTCTGCCGCGTCGCCGCGGCCGAATTCGGCAGCCGGGCGTGCTCGACCGCCACCATGCTCTTGTGGGGGCCCTTGGCGGCGAAGTTCACGTCCACGTCGGTGCCGCCCGTGGTCCATGTCATTCGCATCGACTTGCAGTCGGTGGAGCGGCGCACTTCGAGCGGCGCATCCGGCAGCCAGCGCATCCTCGACCGCGGCTCGCTCCACGCGCTGAAGAGCTTCTCGAGCGGGATGCCGACGGTGCGCGACGCCGTGGCCGAGAACCCGGTGGCCTTCTCGCCCACCTTGCGCAGCCCGCGCGCCTGCTCGTAGCCGACGCTCACCATCTGGCTCCACCAGTCGGGCACCGAGAACTTGCGCGACAGCATCAAGGCGATCTCCTTGTGCTCCATCGACTTCGCCCCGGCGCGGTCGAGGACCTTGAGCCACTCCTCCCACGCGCGGCCCGTGGCCTTGAGGACCGCCTCGCTGCCCACCCCCGCGATCCGCAGGGCCGCGGCCTTTGCCGGCGGCTTGCGCGCACCGGCGCGCGCCGGCGCCTTGCGCGTGGCGGGACGCTTGGTGTCGGGACGCCGCACCCTCGTGGGTCGCGACCGGGCGGTCTTGCGCTTCGCAGCCATCGGCTAGCGCCCCCGCCGCTGCAGGAACGCGACCTGCTCGAAGAGGTGCACGTCCTGCTCGTTCTTGAGGAGTGCCCCGTAGAGCGGCGGGATCGAGGCCTGGTGCCCCGGCGTGCGCAGCGTCTCGGGCGGGATATCCTCGGCGAGCAGGAGCTTCAGCCAGTCGAGGAGCTCCGAGGTCGAGGGCTTCTTCTTCAGCCCCGGCATCTCGCGGATCTCGAAGAACACCTCGAGCGCGGCCTGCAGGAGGCGCTTCTTGATTCCCGGGAAGTGCACGTCGACGATCGCCTGCATGGTCTCCGGATCGGGGAAGCGGATGTAGTGGAAGAAGCAGCGGCGCAGGAACGCGTCGGGAAGCTCCTTCTCGTTGTTCGAGGTGATGAAGATGATCGGGCGATGGCGCGCCACGATCGTCTGCTGCGTCTCGTAGACGAAGAACTCCATCCGGTCGAGCTCGCGCAGCAGGTCGTTGGGAAACTCGATGTCGGCCTTGTCGATCTCGTCGACCAGGACCACCGCGCGCTCGGCCGACTCGAAGGCCTGCCACAGCACGCCCTTCATGATGTAGTTGGCGATGTCCCCGACGCGCGCGTCCCCTAGCTGCGAGTCGCGCAGCCGCGACACGGCGTCATACTCGTAGAGGCCCTGCTGCGCCTTGGTGGTGGACTTGATGTGCCACTGGAAGAGCGGCGTCCCAAGCGAGCGAGCGACTTCCTCCGCGAGCATGGTCTTGCCGGTTCCGGGCTCGCCCTTGATCAGCAGCGGGCGCTCCAGCGTGATCGCCGCGTTCACGGCGAGCTTGAGGTCGTCGCCGGCGACGTAGGTGTCGGTACCAGAGAATTTCATGGACGTGAGTGGCCGATGAGCGGCAAGCGGTCCGCTCCATTGGACCCGAATTATATCCCGGTCGCCGAAACCCTTTCGGCCAACCGGGCCGTTAACATCGCTGTCCCGACTCGAAAGCCCTGCCATGAAAATTCTCGTCGCCGCCCTGGCGCTCGCACTGCCTGCCGCCGCCGCTGCCGAAACCGCGGTGACCGTTTATTCGAGCGCCCGGCCCGGCACCTTGAATCCCCAGACCTTCAGGAGTGGCGGCGAAGGCGTCACGGTGCCCGGCTATGCCCTGGTGCGCGAGGAACGCGAATTCGCGCTCAAGGCCGGGCGCAACCTGCTTCGCATCTCCGACGTCCCCGCGTTGATCGACCCCACCACGGTCGCGTTCGTCTCGCTCACCGATCCGCGCGCCACGCGCGTGGTCGAGCAGAGCTTCGAGTTCGACCTGACCAGCACGTCCAAGCTGCTGTCGCGCTTCCTCGATCGCGACATCACCGTGGACCAGGTGCGCGGAAACGGCGTCGAGGCGGTCGGAGGCACGCTGGTGGGCACCCAGGGCGGCCTGATCCTGCGGCAACCCGATGGCAGCATTCGTGTGATCGAGAATCATGCCGGCATCAAGCTGCCGAGCCTTCCCGGCGGCCTCATCTCCAAGCCCACCCTCGTCTGGGACGTGGAGACTGCGAGCGCGGGCACCCACCAGGCTCGCTTCGCCTACCAGACCGGCGGCATGACCTGGTGGGCCGACTACAACCTCACCTATTCCGAACCGCAAGCGGGAAGCTGCCGGCTCGACGTCGGCGCGTGGGTCACGATCGTGAACCAGTCGGGCGCCTCCTATGCCGATGCGCGCCTGAAGCTCATCGCGGGCGATGTGCAGCGCGCGCAAACGCGGCTGCAACCCGCGCCGCAGCCCGCGATGATGGCGCGCCAGATGCTCGACAAGGTCGAAGGCTTCGCCGAAAAGGCGTTCTTCGAGTATCACCTGTACACGCTCGGCCGGAAGACCTCGCTGCCGGACAACTCCACCAAGCAGATCGAGCTCTTCCCGACGGCCCCGGGCGTGGGATGCGAGAAATCGCTCGTCTACTACGGCCAGGGCACGGTGTTCCCGAACTACGGCTCGCCGATGGTCGACCGGAACTTCGGCGTGCAGTCCAACCGCAAGGTGGACGTCTACCTGCGCGTGAAGAACGCCACGGCGAACGGCCTGGGCATCCCGCTGCCCGCAGGCAAGATCCGCGTCTCGAAGCTCGATCCCGCCGACAAGAGCCTCGAATTCATCGGCGAGGACCTGATCGACCACACCGCCCGCGACGAAACCGTGCAGATCAAGCTGGGGTCGGCCTTCGACGTGGTGGGCGAGCGCCGCCAGCTCGACTTCCGCATCGACACCACCGCCAAGTGGATCGAGGAGGACATCGAGGTGCGCGTGCGCAACCAGAAGCCCGACGAACCGGCGACCGTGATCGTGAAGGAGAACCTCTACCGGTGGAGCACCTGGGCGATCCTTCGCAAGACCCACGAGTTCAGCAAGGAGGACTCGCGCACCATCCACTTCCCGGTCAAGCTCGCGCCGAAGGCCGAGGCGGTGGTTCGCTACACGGT
>JANMYH010000069.1:0-13690 GCA_031381925.1 Burkholderiales bacterium
CAAGACGGTCCCCGCGCAGCTGATGGGGGCGGCGTCGGCCAACGTCCCGTGCGTGCAGCTGGTCACCGGCTCGATGCTCACCGGCTCGCACGACGGCGAGCGTGTCGGCGCATGCACCGACTGCCGCCGCTACTGGGGGAAGTACCGCGCCGAGGAAATCGACGCCGACGAGATCTCGCGCGTGAACAACCAGCTGGTCGCCTCCGTGGGCACCTGCTCGGTGATGGGCACCGCCTCCACCATGGCATGCATCGCCGAGGCCCTCGGGATCGCGCTGCCGGGGAGTGCATCGCCTCCCGCGGTGACCGCCGACCGCATTCGCGTGGCCGAGCGCTCCGGCAAGGTCGCGGTCGCGATCGCCAAGTCGAAGCTCACGCCCGACAAGATCCTCACCGCGCACGCCTTCGAGAATGCGCTGCGCGTGCTGCTCGCCATCGGCGGATCGACCAACGGCGTGATCCACCTGACGGCGATCGCCGGGCGCCTGGGCATTCCCATCGACCTCGAGCGCCTGCACGCGATCGGGCAGGAGACGCCGGTGCTCATGGACCTCAAGCCCTCGGGCCAGCACTACATGGAGGACCTGCACCGCGCCGGTGGCCTGCCCACGCTGCTGCGCGAGCTGCGCCCGCTGCTGCACCTCGACGCGCTGACGGTGACCGGCCGCACGATGGGCGAGGAGATCGACGCTGCGGGCGCGCCCTTCCCGCAGGACGTGGTGCGGCCGATGTCGCGGCCGCTCTACCCGAAGGGCGGCATTGCGGTGCTGCGTGGAAACCTCGCTCCGGGCGGGGCGATCATCAAGCAATCCGCGGCGGACGCGAAGCTGATGCAGCACGAGGGCCGCGCGGTAGTGTTCGAGAACGCGGCCGACCTCGCCGCGCGCATCGACTCCGACGACCTCGACGTGAAAGCCGACGACATCCTCGTCTTGAAGTCCATCGGCCCCAAGGGCGCGCCGGGAATGCCCGAGGCCGGCTACCTCCCGATTCCGAGGAAGCTCGCCCGCGCCGGCGTGAAGGACATGGTGCGGATCTCCGACGGGCGCATGAGCGGCACCGCCGCCGGAACCATCGTGCTGCACGTGACGCCCGAGTCCGCGGCCGGCGGCCCGCTCGCCTGGGTGCAGTCGGGCGACCGAATCCGCCTCGACGTTCCCTCCCGCGAGCTCGCGTGGCTCGTCTCCGACGAGGAGCTCGCCCGGCGAAAGAAAGCGCACCCGGTTGCCGAGCCCACCGCCGCGCGCGGCTACCTCAAGCTTTTCCTCAACACTGTCACCCAGGCCGACCAGGGCGTGGACTTCGACTTCCTGAGAAAATGAAGACGTACACGATCGCGGCAATCGGCGGCGACGGCATCGGGCCCGAGGTGATCGGGGCGGGGGTCGAGGTGCTGAAGGCGCTCGGCAAGGCCGACGGCGGCTTCGGGATCAAGGTCGAGGAATTTCCCTGGAGCTCCGACTACTTCCTGAAGCACGGCCAGTACATTCCCGACGGCGGCCTCGAGAAGCTCCGGAAATGCGACGCGATCTTCTTCGGCGCCGTCGGCAGCCAGAAAGTGCCCGACCACGTCTCGCTCTGGGGCTTGCGGCTTCCGATCTGCCAGGGCTTCGACCAGTACGCCAACGTGCGCCCCGCGCGCGTGCTCCCGGGCGTGAAGAGCCCGCTCGGCAAGGGCCGCGACATCGACTGGGTCGTGATCCGCGAGAATTCCGAGGGCGAGTACGCAGGCATGGGCGGGCGCGCCCATCGGGGCCTGCCGATCGAGGTCGGCACCGAGGTCGCGGTCTTCACCCGCGTGGGGGTGGAGCGCATCCACCGCTTCGCCTTCGAGCTCGCGCGAAAGCGCCCGCGCAAGCACCTCACGCTCGTGACCAAGTCGAATGCGCAGCGCTTCGGGATGGTCCTCTGGGACGAGGTGTTCTTCGAGGTGGCGAACGACTACCCGGACGTGAAGCACGACCGCGAGCTGGTCGACGCGATGACCACGCGCATGGTGCTGAAGCCTTCGACGATCGACGTGATGGTCGCCACCAACCTGCATGCCGACATCCTCTCGGACCTCGCCGCCGCGCTTTCGGGGAGCCTCGGTATCGCGCCCACCGCCAACCTGAACCCCGAGCGCCTCTATCCGTCGATGTTCGAGCCGATCCACGGCTCGGCCTTCGACATCACCGGCAAGGGGGTCGCGAACCCGATCGCAACCTTCTGGACCGCGGCGATGATGCTCGAGCACCTCGGCGAAGCGAAGGCCGCCAGGCGCCTGATGATGGCGATCGAGAAATCCACCGGCAGCGGCGTGCAGACGCCGGACCTGGGCGGCAAGGCGAAGACCCGCGACGTGACGAAAGCGGTGATCGACGCTCTGTAAAAACCGGGGTTTTTATTTCACCGTCACCCAGGCGGGCATCAGCGCGTTGTTGGGGCGGTGGGTCACCGTGATGTTGGCCTTCGAGACCCACGGGATGACCTGGCGGTGCAGCGGCAACGCCAGCATCTCCTCCTGGATGATCTTCGCCGCCTCGGTCACCATCGCGTGCCGTTTGGCGGTGTCCATTTCGGACTCGATCGCCGTGGTGAGCTGGTCGAGCTGCGCGTGGGAGACGCGCGCGAAATTGTTGTCGCCGGCGCCGGTCGTGGTGCGTGTGTGCATCACCGGCTTGAGGAGCCAGATGCCCTCGGACGACCCGCCCCCCCAGCCGTAGAGGTAGGCGTTGGCCTCGAGCGTGGCCAGGGAAGGGAAGTATTGCGCCCGCGGCGACGCCTCCACCTTGGTTTTCACGCCCACGCGCGCCCACATGGCGGCGAGCGCGATGCAGACCTTCTCGTCGTTGATGTAGCGGTCGTTGGGACAACTCAGCGTGAAGCTGAAGCCGTTCGGGTAGCCCGCCTCGGCCAGCAGCTTGCGAGAGCGCGCCGGGTCGAAGGCGAGCCGCTGGTCCACCGCGGCGGGGACCCCTGCGCCCCGGGGATCGGGAAGCATGATCGCGGTCGGCTCCGACAACCCGCGCATCACCTGCTTGCGGATGGCTTCGATATCGACGGCGTGATGGAGCGCCTGGCGCACGCGCTTGTCCTTGAAGGGGTTACGCCCCTTCGCGTCGCTATTGATGAGTTCGTCGCGCCCCTGGTCCAACGCGACGAATATCACGCGAATCTCGCCGCCCTCCCACACCGTGAGCGAGCGGTCCTTGCGCAGCTGCTCGACTTCCTGGACCGGGGGATCGAGCACGAAGTCGATCTCCCCGGAGCGCAACGCCGCCATGCGCGTGGCCGAGTTCGTGATCGGCCGGTATTCGACGGTGTCCACGTTGCCGGGGAAGCCGCCTTCCTTGAGCGCCCACCAATCGGGATTCTTCGCGTACGCCGTCTTCACGCCCGGCTCGTGGGACACGAGGCGGTAGGGCCCCGTCCCCATCGCATTGCGCGCCGAGAACGAATCCTCCTTGCCGCGGAAATCCTGCGGCTTCGCGGCGTTGTTCTTCTCCGCCCACGCCTTGCTCATGATGAAGATGGTGCCGATCGACTCGTGGAAGAGCGGGTTCGGCACCGGCGTGGTGAATTCCACCGTGAGGTCGTCGATCCTGCGGGGGATGCCGGCCTGGGTCGAATAGAGCTTGAACGTGCTGTTGGCGATGCGCGCGCGGTCGTACGAGAAGACGACGTCGGCGGCCGTGAAGGGCGAGCCGTCGTGGAAGCGCACGCCGGGACGCAGCTTCACGATCCATTTCGTGGCCTCGACGTTCTGCCACGACACCGCGAGCCACGGAATGTACTTCGAGTAGGTGTTCCGGTCGCGCTGGACGAGGTACTCGTAGACCTGGTTGTTCTGGTTGTTGTTGAAGCTCTCGTTGTTCGAGTGGGGATCGAGCGTGGTGATCTCGCCCTGGGACGCCCATCGCAGCGACTTGGCCGCGCCAGCCGGGGACAGGGCAAGCAGGCAAACCGCGACTACCGCGGCCGTCGTACCTACGAGTCTCATGGTCACCTCAGGGGTGCCTCAGGAAGGCGCGCAACTCGGAATACGTCTCGTCGGGCACCTGTTCCGCCGGGTAGTGCCCGCAGGGGAGCATCTTCCCATGGACGTCGGCCGCACGTTCGCGCCACGCTTCGATCGGCCGGTAGCTGCGGTTCACGTGGCTCCTCTCGCCCCAGAGCACCAGCATCGGCATCGGGATCTTCACGTGGAGGTCCGCCTCGTCGTGCACCAGGTCGATCCCCACCGCGGCGCGATAGTCCTCGCAAACCGCGTGGATGTTCTCCGCGGTGCAGCAGCGGATGTACTCGGCCAGCGCCTCGGGGGCGAAGCCGCCCATGCCCACGCCCTGCTTGTCGAGCTTCCTGCGGATGTAGCGCTCGAAGCCGTAGGCCTCGATCATCTTCTCGGGATAATCGTGCGGCTGCGCCATGAAGAACCAGTGGTACGAGTCCACCGCCCATTGGCGCTTGATGTTGTTCAGCATGTGGTGCGTCGGCACGATGTCGAGGAACGCCACCTTCGAGACGGCATCGGGATGGTCGAGCGCCATGCGGTGCGCGACTCGCCCGCCGCGGTCGTGGCCGGCGACGTGGAAACGCGGGAAGCCGAGGGCGCGCATCACCTCGAGCTGGTCCTCGGCCATCGCGCGGAACGAGTAGCCGATGCTGTTCTCGCCGCCCGGGGGCTTGGCACTGTCGCCATAGCCGCGCAGGTCGGTCGCAACCACGGTGAAATCCTGCGCGAGCCGCGGCGCGACCTTGTGCCACATCACGTGGGTCAGGGGATTGCCGTGGAGGAGGAGCAGCGGCGGGCCCGAGCCGCCGACGCGCAGGTGAATGCGGGCGCCCCGTCCCTCGACGTCGCGCGCCTCGAAGCCCGGAAAAAGAATGGTGTCAGACACCATTCATTTGCGCAGCAGGCGGGTGAGCTCGTTCACGTCGCGCAATTCGTCGATCCGCCACACCAGGTCGAGCACCGCCTGCGCCTGGCCGCGGTCGAGGCCGCCCCACGCGGCGCACTGGCGGAATTTCTCGGCGAGCTCGTCGTCGGTCATCGGGTTCGCCGGGCTGCCCTTGCCGAAGTCGGCCTGGCCGCGAATCACCCGGCCGTCGGCCAGCTCGATCTCGATGATCGTGGTCATCTTGTCGAAGCCCGCCGCCTCGGCCTCGGGATGCACCGCGAAGTGGATCTTCGGGATCATCGCCTGCACATCGGCGCGGTTCACCACCGCGTCGGTGAACTGCTCGAGCCCGCCCTTCCTCTCCAGCAGCAGGATCGCCATGCAGAACTCCATCGAGAACTTGGCCTGCAGCTCGTTGGTCGGGCGGTGATGGATGAGCGCATTGGGCATGTTGTGGTTGGTGCCTACCGCGACGCGCTTCACCGTCGCGGGCTGGATGTCGTGCTGCCGGATGAGATCCATCATCACCGCCATGCCCGGATGGGTGAGCGAGCCCGACGGGTGCGGCTTGATCGACACGCCCGGCATGTGGAAGGTCCACGGGCTGCCCAGCTTGCGGTGGATCATCGCGGCATCGAACCCGCCGCCGGCGGCGCGAAAGAAGCCGCGGTCCGCCTCGAGCCCATTGGGCGAGGCGGTGAACCCCAGCGCCGCCATCTCCGCGGCGGTGACGCCGTTCTCCGCCGCGCGTCCCGCATGGAACGGCTTGGTCATCGTGCCGAAGTTTTCTCGCAGGCCGCCCGCCTGGGTGGCGCCCAGGCTCAGTGCGCGCCGCGTCGCGTCGCGATCGAGCCCGAGCAGCTTCGCAGCGCCCGCCGCCGCGCCGATCGAGCCGCAGGTGGCGGTCGCGTGGAAGCCATGCTGGTAGTGCCGCGGGAAGATCGCCTCGGCGACCTTGCATTCCACCTCCACGCCGACCTGGTAGGCGAGCATCATGTCGGCGCCGCTGCGCCGGTCGCGTTCCGCGAGCGCCAGTGCCGGCGGCAACGCGGGCGCCGTCGGGTGCGTGAGGAGCCCGTAGACCCGATCCTTCGCAACCGCGAGCTGCGTGTCGTCGAAATCGTCGGCGTGGATCGCGAGCCCATTGGCGAATGCCGCGAAGCGCGCCGGCAGCCGCAATCCCGTACCGATCACCGTTGCGCCCCGGTCGGTGGTGAGCCCAAGCCCTTCGAGGTATCGCTTCGTGATGTGCCCGCACTCGGAAGCGGCCCCGGCGAGGGCGAGGCCGATGCCATCGAGCACCGAGCGCTTGCCGAGGTGCGCCACGTCCTTCGGAATGTCGGTGGACTTGGTCGCAACCACGAAGCCGGCGACGTAATCGGTGATTGCTGCGACCGGCGTCTTTTCCGGCGCGGAGCTAGTGGCTGGCATGCGGTTGCTTCCTTCGCGATGGGGCCCGGCTTGCGGCCAGGCGTGCGCACAGGCGCACCGCCTGCTCGAGGGCGCCGGTGGTGGCAGTGCCCTTGCCCACGATGTCGAACGCGGTGCCGTGCGCGGGCGTCGTGAACACGGTCTCGAGGCCGGCGGTGACGGTCACGCCGCGATTGAAACCCTTCAGCTTCGTCGCAATCTGCCCCTGGTCGTGGTACATCGACAGCACGCCGTCGAAATCGCCCGCGAAGGCCTTGAGGAACACCGTGTCCGAGGGGAACGGCCCCTTGCAATCGATGCCGCGCTGCGCGGCGAGTGCCACGGCGGGCGCGATCACCTCGATCTCTTCGCGGCCGAAAAGTCCGTTCTCCCCGCCGTGCGGATTGAGCGCGCACACCGCGATGCGCGGCTTCGCGAAACCCGCGCCGCGCATGGTGGCATCCGCCAGTGTGAGCGCCTCCGCGATGCGGGCTCCGGTGATCTGGTCGATCGCGGTCCGCAGCGCCACGTGGGAAGTCACACGCGACATCCACAGGTCGTCGAGGACGTTCATCTCGCCGAAAAAGCCCTGGTGGCCGGTGAGGTGCGCGAACATCTGGTGCTCGTCATTGAATTTCCAGCCGCCGGCGTGCAGCGCCGCCTTGTTCAGGGGCCCGAACGTGATGCCGTCGAGCTCGCCCACGAGCGCCAGCCCGATGGCGTGCTCGAGGGTCTCGCCGGCGATGCGCCCCGACTCGGCCGAGATGGCGCCACGCGCGAAGCGCGCGGGATCGCAGTTGCCGAGGTCGATGATGGGCACCTCGCCCAGCTCGACGCCGGCATCGCGCGCGCCTTGCGCGAGGACGCGCGCATCTCCGATGACCCGCAGGCGGGCCACATTGGCGAGGCGCCCGTCGGCAAGCACGCGTGCACATTGTTCCGGCCCGATGCCGGTGGGATCTCCGAGCATCAAGCCCAGCAGGGGAAGGTCTCTCACGACGATTTCCTATCGGTGAAGTAATTGATGGCGGCGACCATCACGAAGGTGATCGCGAGCATGGTGAGCGAGAGCACCGCGATCGGCCCCCAGTCGTTGCTCTCGCGCAGGTCGAACATCGTGACCGAGATCGTCTTGGTCTTGGCGGTGAAGAGGAGGATCGTCGCCGAGAGCTCGCGGATCGAGCCGATGAAGATCAGGATCCAGGTGGCGATCACGCCGTTCCTGATCAGGGGAGCGGTGATGTCGAAGAGCGCGCGCAGGCGCGTCGCGCCAAAGATGCGGCTCGCCTCCTCGAGCTCGGGGTGCACCGCCTTCAGCGACGAGGAGACCTGCTGGTAGCCGACCGGCAGCTCCTTGGTGAGGTAGGCGAGGAAGATGATCGCGAGCGTCCCGTAGAGGACCAGCGGCGGGCGTGTGTAGCTGAGGAAGAGGCCGACCGCGAGCACGATCCCCGGAATGGCCACGGGTGCGGTGGCGAGGAAGGCGAGGTAGCGATGGCCCCACACGAGCTTGCGCAGGCTCAGGTACCCGATCAACACCACCAGCAGCGTCCCGGCGGTGGCCGCCGACGCACCGAGGATGAAGGTGTTCGTCAGCGCCACCTTGGTCTGGCTGAACTCCATGAACACGAAGCGCCAGTGCTCGAGGGAGAAGTTGCCCGCCATCGGTGCCGACCAGTTCTTCACGATCGCGGTGCGCGCCAGCACGCCGTAGGGCAGCACGATCGAGCATCCCAGGACGAAGGCGAAAAGGCCGAGCGCGGGAACCCTCCACCAGCCCAGCTTGATGATGCGCATGCCGGTGCTCTTTCCCCCGATGATCGAGTAGCCGCGCCGGCCCATGATCGCCGTCTGGGCGCGTAGCAGCACCACCGTGATGAGCAGCAGCGGCAGCGAGGCCGCGGCGGCGAGGCCGAGCTGCGGGGGGAACTGGAAGAGGCTCCAGATCTTGGTGGTCATGGTGTCGACGCCCGCCGGAAGGGCCAGGATCGCCGGCGTGCCGAAGAGCGTCATCGATTGCAGGAAGGCGACCAGGAAGCCGGCGAGGAGCGCCGGCATGACCAGCGGCAGCGTGATGGTCGTGGCGGTGCGCACCGGGCGCGCGCCGAAGATGGCGGACGCCTCCTCGAGCTCGCTCGGGATCATGTCGAGGCTGTTGGCGACGAACG
Source organism: Burkholderiales bacterium (assembly GCA_031381925.1). Lineage (GTDB taxonomy): Bacteria > Pseudomonadota > Gammaproteobacteria > Burkholderiales > Usitatibacteraceae > Usitatibacter. Next base: position 8,458 of record JANMYH010000069.1, read on the forward strand.
TGAAGACGTAGGGAAACGTGTAGAGCGCCATCACGAACACCATTCCCCAGGCGGAAAAGATGTTGATGAGCGCCGGCACTTCGAAGGGCTTCGCGCCGATGAGGGCGTAGTACCACTGGTTGATGAGGCCCGCATTGGGGCCGCCCAGGAGCACCCAGGCGAACGCGCCGATGAACGGCGGGGTCACGAAGGAAGCGAGGATGAGCGTGCGCAGCAGGCGCTTGCCGGGAAGGTCGGTGCGCGCGACGAAATACGCCATCGGCGCGGCGACGACGAGGCAGAGAATCCCCACCGCCGCCGAGGTCCACAGTGTCGTGATCAGCGGCTTCACGAACGCCGGATCGGCGAAGAGGCTCCGGTAATGCGTGAGCGTGAACGCCTTGGCGTCGTCCTGCAGGCTGGTCACCAGGAGCCAGTACAGCGGCATCAGCACCAGCACCGCCAGCAGCAGCACCATGGCGATGGAAAACGGCGCGGTCCAATCGACGCCCCGAAGCGCTGAGGGGCGTCGCCCCCGTGTAGGCGGGGGCCCAATGACTGCGGTCATCAGTTGCCGAACATCGCCGTGTATTTCTTCTTGATCTCCGCAATCTGCGGCAGCATCGCCGCCGGGTCGTCGGCGAGCAGCTTGATGTCCTTCAGCGGCGTGCGGTTGGAAGGCTCCTTGACCTCGGGATGCACCGAGCGCGCGCCACCCTGGTCGACGAGCAGCTGCTGGGCCTTGGCGGTGTAGAGGAAGTTCTGCAGCACGCGCGCGGCATTCGGGTGCGGGGCACCGGCGAAGATCGCCGTCGGCGAGGTCACGAAGGGCGTCCCCTCGACCGCGTAGATGATCTTCACCGGGCTCTTGGCGTCGATCTCGATGAACATGTTGTACTCGTTGCCGTCGACCATCACCTGGCGCTCGCCGCTCGCGATGCTCTTCGGCGTCGCGGTTGTCGACTGCAGCTGCTGCACCCCCTGCTTGGAGAGCTTGTCGAGGTAGTCCCAGCCGAGCGCCTTGGTGATCGCGAAGGTGCCGGTGAGGCTGGTGCCGCTATAGCTCGGATGCGACTTGGTGAGCTTGCCTTTCCATTTCGGGTCGAGCAGGTCGTTGTAGCCTTTCGGCGCCTCGTTGTCCTTCACCAGCGTGGTGTTGTAGCCCATCACCGAAAGGGTCGCACGCCACACGGCGTAGTATCCCTCGGAGTCCTTGTACTGCGCCGCGAACTTCTGCACGTCGGGCGGCGTGTGCTGCGCGAGCCACTTCTGCTGCTTCCAGAACATGAAGTGCGACGCGTCGGAGGAGTTCACGACGTCGACGTTCTTGATGTTCGCCTGGTATTCCTGGTTGATGCGCTGGAAGACGCGCTCGGAGCCGGAGCGCTCGACGTCGAGCTGGATCTTCGGATACTGCTCGCGGAACACCTTCGCGAGGCCTTCGGCCACTTTCACATCGACCGCGGTGTACCACACCACCTTGCCTTCCTTCTCGGCCGCCGCGATCATCGCGGGGGTCGTCTCCTGGGCAAGCACCGGCATCGCCGCCATCGCCACCAGGGTTGCTGCCAATCTTCCGATCCTCATGAGTCTCTCCTCTGTCCTGTTTTTAACGGGCTAATCCACGACATCTGTCCGCCCTGAAGCGTACCTCGACCTTCGATCCGGGTGCGAGGTCGAGCGTGGGCGGGGCGGACACGAACACATCCTGGCCCACGTCGACCACGTAATCGCGATGGCTGCCGAGATATGCATGGCTCCGGACCACGCCGGGGAGCACGTTGTCGCCCCCGCCCGCCGCGTCCTGCACGATCTCCACGTCGTGCATCTTCACGCACACGCTCATGTCGCGGCCGGGGCCGGCAAAGTCGCCCTCGCCCACGTGCAGCCGGTGGCCGCCGACGCTTACCTCGCTCCCGGCGACGTGCTTCGCGTCGATCACGTTGCTGCCGCCGATGAATTTCGCGACGAACTTCGAGTTGGGGCGGTCGTAGACGTCCTGGGGCGTGCCGATCTGCTCGATGCGCCCGGCATTCATCACCACGATGCGATCGGCCATCGTCATCGCCTCGAGCTGGTCGTGGGTCACGTAGATCGAGGTGTTGTGGAACTCGTCGTGCAGGCGCCGGATCTCGAGGCGCATGTCGCCCCTCAGGTTCGCATCGAGGTTCGACAGCGGCTCGTCGAGCAGCAGGTTGTCGGGGTTGGGCGCGAGCGCGCGGGCGAGCGCGACCCGTTGCTGCTGGCCCCCCGACAGCTCCGACGGATAGCGCTGCGCCAGCTCGAAGAGCTTGGTCGCCTGGAGTATCGCGTCGGTTCGCCGGCGCATCTCCTCGGCAGCGACCCCGCGCATCTTCAGTCCGTAGGCCACGTTGTCGCGCACCGTCATGTGCGGCCACACCGCGTAGCTCTGGAAGATCATGCCCATGTTGCGGCGCTCGGGCGGCACCACCGTGCCAGGCTGCGAGATCACCTTGCCGTTCACGCGGATCTTGCCTTCGTCGGGCTCGAGGAAGCCGGCGAGCATCCTGAGCGTCGTGGTCTTGCCACAGCCCGAGGGGCCGAGCAGGCAGATGAACTCGCCCGGCTCGACCGACAAGTCGATTCGGTCCACCGAGGTGACCCCGGGATAGCGCTTGGTGAGGCCTTCGAGCTGCAGGTGCGACATGGGGGCGTTCAAGAGTGCGGCTCGGCGGCGATGGCGCGCAGCAGCCGCGCCTTGCCGGTGAGGATGTGCTCCTCGAGCAGGCGTCCCGCGCCGGCGGCGTCTCCTGCGCGCAGGGCGGCGACGATCGCGCGATGGTCGTAGTTGGAGGCGCGCAGGCTTCCCGGGAGCACGAAGCTGCGCCGGCGAAAGAGGTGCAGCTCGCTTTCGAGCGACGGCCACAGCTGGTTCAGCTTGTGGTTGTCGGCGCACGCCGTGAGGCGCGTATGGAATTCCACGTTGAGCGGATAGAAGGCGCCCACGTCTTCATGGTCGGCCGCGACTTCCATGCGCTCGACCAGTCGATCGAGCTCGTCCAGCTGCGCGGCCGTGACGCTGCCCGCGGCCAGGCGCCCGACCATGTCGCCGAGGAGCGCCCGCAGGTCGTAGATGTCGAGGGCCTCCTTCATCGAGATCTCGCGCACAAAGAATCCGCGGTTGAGCTCGGAGCGCAGCACCCCGGTCTGCTCGAAGCTGCGGCAGGCTTCGCGAATCGGGCCGCGGCTGATGCCGAGCTTCATGGCGAGCGCACTTTCGTTGATGCGATCACCGCCCTTGAGCTCGCCATCCTTGATCATCCGCTCCAGCTCGCGCTGGACTGCAGGCACCGTCGGAGGGCTCTTCGTCGACAGATTGTTCATTTTACAAGCTTGATTGTTGACGATTTTGGGATAACTGAGTATAACTGCCAAAACCGCAATGCACTAGTCCTTCCATGCCCCACGTCCCCGCATCCCCCGCCCTCGCCCGTTTCCGGGTCATCGACATGACCCAGGTGCGCGCCGGCCCCACGGCGGCACGCCAGCTCGCCGACTGGGGCGCCGACGTAATCCAGGTGCAGATGCCCGAGCACATGCGCGGCGATGACACGCTCGGCGGCCAGGAAGGCTCGGACTACCAGTACACGCACCGCAACAAGCGCTCGATCACGCTCAACCTCAAGGAGCCCGAAGGCATCGCGGTCCTGAAGAGGCTGGTGGCGACCGCCGACGTCCTGCTCGAGAATTTCCGCCCCGACGTGAAGACGCGTCTCGGCATCGATTACGAGGCGCTCTCGAAGGTGAATCCGCGCCTCGTGTATGCAAGCATTTCGGGATTCGGCCAGACCGGCCCGTACGCGACGCGCCCCGGATTCGACCAGATCGCGCAGGGCATGGGCGGGCTGATGTCGGTCACGGGGCTTCCGGAACAGGGGCCGCTGCGCGTGGGCCTGCCGATCGCCGACCTGTGCGCGGGCATTTTCGCGGCCTACGGCGTGACGGTGGCCCTCCTCGAACGCGAGCACTCGGGCCTCGGCCAGTGGCTGCACACCTCGCTCCTCGAGGCGCAGATGTACATGATGGATTTCCAGACCGCGCGCTGGACCCTCGATGGCGAGATCCCCGGCCAGGCGGGCAACTACCACCCGACGAGCATTCCCACGGGCGTATACAAGACGAAGGACGGGCACATCAACATCGCCGTCTTCGGCGGCAAGATCTGGGAGCGGTTCGCCGAGGCGATGGGCGCGCCCGAATGGATCACCGACGAACGCTCGAAGACCAAGAGCGCGCGCTCGGTGCACCGCGATTGGCTCAACGCCGACATCGAGCGACGCCTGCAGGCCAACACCAGCGACTACTGGATCGAGACGCTCAACGAGGCGGGGGTCGCTTGCGGCCGCATCAACAACCTCAAGGAGGTCTTCGAGGAGCCGCAGGTGAAGCACCTCGGCATCCTCAAGAAGGTCGTCTCGAAGCAGCTGGGCGAACAGACCCTCATGGGCCAGCCCGTGACCCTCACCCGTACCCCTTCCACGATCGCGCGCGCGGCCCCCCGGCGCGGCGAGCACTCCGAGGAGATCCTCTCGGAGATCGGCTACCCACCTGACGAGCTCGCGCGCATGAAGACCGCAGGAGTGTTCTGATGAACGACATGGCCACGTACGTTTCCCCCACCGAGCGCGTGAAGGCCTGGGTCGACGGCCCGATCCTGCACATCCGCTTCAACAATCCTGCCAAGCACAACGCGCTGTCGGTCGACATGTGGGGCGCGGTGCCTACGCTGCTGCAGCAGGCCGAGCAGGACGACAGCATCCGGGTGGTGGTCTTCTCCGGCGAGGGCGGCAAGTCGTTCATCTCCGGCGCCGACATCTCGCAGTTCGATGACCTGCGCGCGCAGAAGGAGGCGGTAGCCAAGTACGAGCTCCTCGCCGAGCAGGCGCTCGAGGGAATCTACGAATTTTCCAAGCCCACCATCGCGTGCATCCGCGGCTATTGCGTGGGCGGCGGCGTGAACGTGGCGATCAGCTGCGACCTGCGCGTGGCCTCGACCGACTCGACCTTCTTCGTTCCCGCCTCGCGCCTCGGGCTCGGCTACCGCGTCTCGGCGATGCGCAACCTCACCCACCTCGTAGGTCCCGGATTCGCGAAGGACATCTTCTTCACCGGGCGCCGCCTCGATTCGGCCGAGGCCCTGCGCATCGGGCTCGTCAATCGCATCGCCGAGCCCGATGGCCTCGAGGCGCTGCTCGCCGAGTACACCGCGGCGATTTCCACCGGCGCGCCGCTC
>JANMYH010000088.1:0-1815 GCA_031381925.1 Burkholderiales bacterium
CGCACCAGATCGACGACATCATGAATGACCGCCCGCCGCGTCCGCCCAAGCCGGTGGCCGCCAAGCCGACCCCGCCGCCGACCGACGGCGGCACCCGCGGCCCGGAGCCGGCCCCGGCGCCCGCGGAAAGCGCCTGAGCGCAAACGCGATGCGGGAGCAGTCGAAGGGGTGGCCTCGCGCCACCCCTTTTCCTTGGGTCCTCGGGATCGTGAACGTTACGCCCGATTCGTTTTCTGACGGGGGACGGTTCGTCGATCCGGCGCGCGCGATCGAGCAGGCCATGCGCCTGCGCGAGGAGGGCGCGGATCTCGTGGATGTGGGCGGCGAATCGACGCGCCCGGGCGCGGCAGCCGTGGATGCCGCGGAAGAGCTACGCCGCGTGATTCCGGTGGTCGAGGCGTTGGTGCGGGCGGGCCTGGCGGTCTCGGTCGACACCATGAAGCCCGAGGTGATGCGTGACGCCATCGCAGCCGGATGCGCGGTGATTAACGACGTGAATGCATTCCGGGCGCCGGGAGCGGTCGAGGCCGTGGCGCCCTCCAGCGTGGGATTGATCGTGATGCACATGCAAGGCACCCCGGCGGCGATGCAGCACGCACCGCACTACGACGACGTGGTCGCCGAGGTCGGCGCGTTCCTGCGCGGCCGCGCGGCCGCGCTCGAGAGCGCGGGCGTGGCTCCCGAGCGCATCGTGCTCGACCCGGGATTCGGCTTCGGCAAGACGCTCGAGCACAACGTGGCCCTGTTTCGCGGCATTCCCGCGCTCGCCTCCATGGGCTACCCGGTGCTCGCCGGCGTCTCGCGCAAGGGCATGATCGGCACGCTCACCGGCCGCTCCCTCGAGGCGCGCGCCGCGGGCAGCGTTGCCGCGGCCCTCCTCGCGGTGCAGAATGGGGCGCGCCTCGTGAGAGTCCACGACGTGGAGGAAACCGTCGACGCGCTTCGCGTGTGGACGGCGCTCAAACCCCCGGAGAACCATCCATGACCCGCAAATACTTCGGCACCGACGGCGTCCGCGGGCGCGTGGGCGTGCACCCGATCACCCCGGACTTCGTGATGAAGCTGGGGTACTGCGCGGGCAAGGTGCTGTCGCGCGCCGATGTCGCACCGCCGCACCGCGACCGTCCGGCGGTGCTGATCGGCAAGGACACGCGGATCTCGGGCTACATGCTCGAATCCGCGCTCGAATCGGGCCTCTCGGCAGCGGGCGTGGATACGTTCCTCGTGGGCCCGATGCCCACGCCCGGCGTCGCGTTCCTGGCGCGGGCGCTCCGGCTCTCTGCCGGCATCATGATCTCGGCCTCGCACAATCCCTTCGAGGACAACGGCATCAAGTTCTTCTCCGCCGACGGGATGAAGCTGCCCGACGCGGTGGAAAGCGACATCGAGTCGCTCCTCGACGGCCCGATGACGCTCCCCGCCTCGTCGGCGAACCTCGGCAAGGCCGAGCGCGTTCACGACGCCGAGGGCCGCTACCTCGAGTTCTGCAAGGGCACGTTCCCGAAGAGCCTCGCGCTGCGCGGCGTGAAGCTCGTGGTCGATTGCGCGCATGGCGCCAATTACCGCGTCGGCGTGCGGATCTTCCAGGAGCTCGGCGCCGAGGTGATCGCCATCGGCAGCCAGCCCAACGGCACCAACATCAACGAGGGCGTGGGCGCCACGGCGCCGCAGGCGCTCGCGCGCGCCGTGGTCCAGCACGGCGCGGACTTCGGCGTGGCCTTCGACGGCGACGGCGACCGGCTCGCCATGGCCGACCGCGACGGCACGCTCTTCGACGGTGACCAGCTCCTTTACGCGATGGTCAAGCACCGGCAC
>JANMYH010000103.1:0-12173 GCA_031381925.1 Burkholderiales bacterium
CACTCCGCCCAGCAGCCCCGGGATCATCGCCTTCACCGTGGCCCAGTCGACGGCGCCGTGGCGGTCGTGGGCGCGGAAGCTTCCCCATGCGCCCGCGATGATCGCCGCGAGCGAGGTGCCGATGGCGCAGTGCATCACGTAGGCGGCGGGAAATCCCTGGGCGGCGAACATCAGCGCGAGGGAGGACACGATGATCGTGCCGCCGCCGATCCCCAGGAGCCCCGCGAAGAATCCAACCGCCGCGCCGATGGCGAGGTAGGACAGCGCCTCAGGCATCGAGGCTCTTGACGATGAACTTCCATTCGGCCTCGGTCACCGGCGTGATCGAGAGGCGATTGCCGCGCTTCAACGTGATCATCGCGGCGAGCTCGGGATGGGTGCGCATCTCCTCCAGCGGCATGAGGCGCGTCTTCCGATCGAGCTTGACGTCCACCAGCATCCAGCGCGGCTCCTCGCGCTTCGCCTTCGGATCGTAGTACGGGCTCTTGCGGTCGAACTGGCTCGCGTCCGGATAGGGCGTGCTCGCGACCTTGGCGAGGCCGGCGATGCCGGGGATCTCGCAGCTCGAGTGGTAGAAGAGCACGCCGTCACCGACGCGCATCGAGTCGCGCATGAAATTGCGCGCGACGTAGTTGCGCACTCCGAACCAGGGGGTGGATTTTTTCGGCGCCCGCGACAAATCCTCGATGGAGAATTCGTCGGGTTCGGATTTCATCAACCAAAACCGGGGACAGACCACGTTTTTGAGAGAAGGTCGCTCGGGCAGATCAGCCGCGGAAAAACGGGGTCTGTCCCCGGTTTTGGTTGAGAGATTCGCTGCGGTGTTCGTCCAAGCTGCACCTCGAACCAGGGTTCAAGGCGGTCGCCAACCGGGCACCGCAGGTAAGTCCGCGTGGGACTCGCACAATAGTGCCCTAGGCCAGCGTCCAGGATTACCGCTATCGGTTCAAAGGATGTAAGCCCGGACGAACACCGCAGAAAACCCCGCCCTCGACTAGAAGAGCTTTTCCTGATCGGCCGACAGCGCCGAATCGAGGGTCTCCCGCATTGCAAGGATTCTACGCTTAATCGACGTGTTGTCGAACGATTGGGCGCCCGCCTTGCCGTTGTTCGACATGTGCTCGTGGGCGATGTTCAATGCGGCCATGATCGCGATGCGTTCGTTGCCGACGACCTTGCCGGTGTCGCGCACTTCCTTGAGCTTGCGATTGAGGAATTCGACCGAGGCGAGCAGCTGCTTCTCCTCGCCTTCGGGACAGCCCACGCGGAACTCGCGTCCCAGCAGGCTGATCGTGATCGCGCCCTTGTCGCTCACGACTCGGTTTCCGGGATCTGCTTGAGGAGCGCCTCGATGCGGGTCTTCGCCGCGCCGAGCTTTTCCCCGAGGCGCACGCTCTCGTCGGCGCGCGCGGCGATCTGCTGGCGCAGCTCGCGATTTTCCTCGCGCAGGGCGTCGAGGCGCTGCACCAGTTGCGCGAGCTTTTCCTCGAGAGCCGAAAGTTCCGCATCCATGGATCAACCCTATTGGAAAACATTAGCGGCGTCAATGCATAAGCCGCTATTCTGAAAGTTGTTTCGAGCGGCCGCCCCCGTCCTGGCGTATCATTTCCCGGCGAACGGATACACGGGAAGCCGGTGGAATGCCGGCGCTGCCCCCGCAACGGTATGCGAGCACACGCCTCGCGAGCCCGAAGACCGGTCCGATCGCATTCCATCCACCGCAGCGTGCGGGGACGCCCGCTGCCGATCGAAAAGGACCGTCATGAAACAGATGCCGATCGCGGGGCTATTCAGCCTCGCCGCGCTGGGCGCGCAGGCCCAGGTAGCGCCGTTCGTTCCCGTTTCCCGAAGCTTCGAACCCGTGGTCGTCACCGCCTCGCGCGCGCTCGCCGCCGACACCACCCTTCGAGATGCCACCGTCATCACCCGCGAGGATCTCGACGCCTCCGGTGCGCTGTCGCTCGCCGAAGTGCTGCAGCGACGCGCGGGCGTGGAGGTGCGCGCCACCGGCGGGCCGGGGCAGCCCCAGGGAATTTTCATCCGCGGCGCGGGCACCGCCCAGACGCTCGTCCTGATCGACGGGATGCGCGCCGGCTCCGCAACCGTCGGCACCACCTCGATCGAGAACATCCCGATCGAGATGATCGAGCGGATCGAGGTCGTGAAGGGCCCGATGTCCAGCCTCTATGGCTCGGAAGCGATGGGGGGAGTGGTTCAGATATTCACGCGCGGCAAGGCGGTTCCCCACCTCTTCGCCTCGTCGTCCTACGGCAGCGACAACGACCGGCGCGCCGCGGCCGGAATCACGACGGTCGAAGGCGGGACCTCGGTCTCCCTCTCCCTGGGAGCCCGCAAGGTCGACGCGCCCAGCGCGACTACGGAGCGCGTGCCCTTCTGCCACGATCCCGACCGCGACCCGTACGAGAACGCCTTTGCCAGCCTGCGCGCATCGCAGCGCTTGTGGCAGGGCGAGGTGATCGCGCTGGAGGCGTTCGCTTCGCGCGGGCGAACCCATTTCGACGGATGCTCGGGGCCGGGCGATCCCACCGACCGCAACGACCAGACGATCGCCGGCGCGCGCATCACGTCATCGACCCACTTCACGCGCGAGTGGGCGAGCCGACTCTCGGTAGGCCAGGGCCGCGACAAGCTCGAGATTCGCGGCGCCTTCCCCGATCGCTTCGAGACGCGCCAGGACCAGGCGTCGTGGGTCAACCAGTTCACGATCGCGGGAGGCAGCGTCGTGGCCGGCGCGGAGACGTTGCGCCAGAAGGTGATCTCGGATGTCGAGCGCACCGCCTTCTCGGCCACGCGGCGCAACACCCACTCCGTTTTCGCCGGGCTCAACCAGGCCTGGGAGGGCCAGCGGATCGAAGCGAGCGCGCGCCGCGACGACGACGACGCATTCGGCAAGCGCAACACCGGCAGTGTCGGCTACGGAATGGCGTGGCCCGGCATCGGCCGCATCTCGACCACCGTCGCGCGGGGTTTCCGGGCACCGACGTTCTTCGACCTCTACGGCCCCGCCTCCGACTTCTACCAGCCCAACGCGCAGCTGCGCCCCGAGCGCAACCGCAGCCGCGAGATCACGTTGCGCGCCGAGCCCGCGGCGCCGATCCGCTGGCACATCACCGCGTTCGACAACCGCATCGAAGACCTCATCGTGTACGTGGCCCCCACCGTGCTCAACGTGAAGACCGCGCGCATCCGCGGCGCCGAACTGGGCGCCGAAGGCGAGGCGTGGGGGGTCCGATGGAGTGTCGCGCTTACTTTGCAGCGCCCGCGCGACGAGGAAACGGGACTGCGGCTGCAGGGACGCGCGGAACGATTCGGAACGCTCGAGGCGAGCCGCGCCTTCGGCGCCTGGACCGCGGGAATGACTGTGAGCGCGAGCGGCAACCGCTTCGACTCGACGACCGAGAGCCCGCAATCGCGTCTCGCCGCCCATGCCGTGGTCGACGCGCGGCTGCGCTATGCGGTCGACAAGCACGTTTCCGTGGAGCTCGCCGCGACCAACCTGGGCGACAAGCGCTACGAGAGCGCCGTGGGCTACGAGGGCTCGCGGCGCGGGATGCTGGCGACACTGCGTTTCGAGGCCTTCTAGAAGGTAAAATGGCGCTTTGCGCGGCACCCCCGTCATGACTTTTCGAGCCCCGCCCAAGCCCACCGATGAGCGGGCGAAGCTCACCGCGCAGCTGATTCGCGAGGGAGGAACGGACACCGAGCGCTGGGAGCAGCCGGGGAATCTCGCCACGCAGTGGGATGCGCGCGCCGCCATGGCGGCCGAGCACATCCCGGCCGGCTCCACGGTGCTCGACGTCGGCGCGGGCGCCATGGCGCTCGCATCGCTGCTCAAGCCCGGATGCGTCTACCAACCTGCCGACGTGGTCGAGCGGCGTCCCGGATGCTTCGTGGTGGACCTGAACCGGCGCGAGTTCCCGCCGGGCAAGTACGATTTCGTGACCTTCCTCGGCGTGCTCGAATACGTCCACGACATCGACTGGCCTCTCGGATGCGCACGCGCGGCGGCCCCGCGAATGGTCGTCACCTACTGCACCGACATCGGCGCGGACCCCGCATTGCGCCGCGGCATGGGCTGGGTGAACGATCTTTCCGCATCCGAGTTCGCCGCGCGCCTCGGGCGCAACGGCTGGACGGTGGACGCGAGCTTCGAAGTGAAGCGCGGCCCCAGCAACATCCAGCTCATGTACCTCTGCTCACGCAACGCCGCCGCGCCCGCTTGAATCCGATCGAATACGCGCCGGGCCTCGCCGAGGCCCCCTTCGCCGTGGTGACGCCCTACCTCGTTCCCCCCGGGCCGAAGAAGGTCAACGTGGGCGACGGTTTCATTCTCGATTCGGCCACGCGCCTCATCGGCGCGCGTCCCATGGCGGCGTTCTCCTCGCGGATGCCGCTGGGCGAGGCGGCGATCGAGGCGATCAACGCTTCGCGCATCCTGGTCGCGGTAGGCGCCAATACCTTGAAGGACGATTTCGAGCTTGCGCCCGGCTTCGGGCTCGAGACCCTCGCCCGCATAAAGGTGCCCGTGGCGCTGATGGGCGTGGGCCACTACGGGGTGCCGGAGATGACGCGCGGGCTCACCCCGGCCTCGACAGCGCTCTTTCGCGCATTCCTCGATCGCTTCCCGCACATGTCGGTGCGTTGCGATGCCTCGCGGCGCTACGTGCTGCAAGCGATGCCGGAGGCGGCGGAGCGGGTCCTCATGACCTCGTGCCCGGTGGCCCACGCCGTGGATGGAATCGACCGCGGATTCCAGCGCGGGGCGCAGTATGGCCAGCTCGTGCTCACCCTCACCGACCGCTCGCACCTCCAGGAACAGCTGCCGCTGTTGCAGATCGGCGCGCGCCTGTTTGCGTCGCGCCGCCGCATCCTCGCCCTGCACCAGGACTACGGCAATGCGCCGCTCTGGGAGATTGCGCGCCAGCAGGGCTACGAAATCTTCCGCAGCGGCAACCACCAGGATTTCCTGCGGCTGTATCGCGAAACCGACGTGCATTTCGGCAATCGCGTGCATGCGCACCTCAAATGCCTGAGCCTGGGCGTGGTGTCGTTCTGCACGCCTTTCGACCTTCGCCAGGCCTACTTTGCCGAGAGCCTCGATTTTCCGCTCGTGCAGCGGGTGCCCGACCCCATCCTGGAGACGTACGACTTCTCGCGCGCGCGCGCACGGCTCGCTACCGCGCGCCTCACGATGGACCGGTTCACCGGTGCGCTTCGCAACGTGATCGGCCTGCCGGCCGGCGCGGGCTGACATGGCGATCAACGGGATCGTCCTCGACACCCTCATCAAGCTCGCGCAGCGGCTGCCCGCGCCGCGGCGCATGTTATGCCTGGGCTATCCCGACATGCTGGTCACCGAGGCGCAGCTGGAGAAGCTTTGCGGGGTCGAGGTCGCGAGGAACGTCTCGTGGCGCGAGGACTCGGAGTCGATCCTGCGCTGGCACGGCCTGGCGGGCCGCATGCAACAAGTCGCGGAGAGCCGCAGCCTCTTCCTGGCCCTGGGAATCGAAACGGATTTCGTCGACATCGTTGCATCGCGCGGGTTCGAAATCGTACTCGACTTGAACCAGCCGGCCCCGGAGGCGATGGAGGGCCGCTACGACCTCGTCTACGACGGGGGCACCATGGAGCACTGCTTCAACGTGGGCCAGGTGATGCGCAACATCCTCGGCTTCGCCCGCGTGGGTGGATTCATCGTTCACGTGAACCCGCTCAACTACTACAACCACGGTTTCTTCAATTTCAACCCGACCTTCTACCACGACTGGTACACGCAGTCGGGCAACGCGCTGGTGACACCGTGTTACGCAATGCACGGGCCGGTACTCGGCTCGCGCCTCACGGCCCTCAATCCCACCGACAAATTCGCCGCTCCGGATCGCGCGGTGCTGCTGGTCGCCGCGATGAAGGCCGTTGCGACCGCGCCGAGTTGGCCGACACAATCCAAGTACCTGCACAACTCGGAACTGAAAGGCTAGGAGGCGGGCAGCCGGCGCTGGATGGCGATGGTCCAACCCGAGTGAGCGATGCGGAAGCGCGAGTCCGTCGCCAGCCACTCGTCCACCGCCTTGCGGCAACCCTGGAACGAGTTGTAGTCGTCAAACAGCATGATGCCGCCCGGGCTCATGCGGTCGGCCAGCCGCTCGATGCACAGCTTCACCGACTCGTACCAATCGCAGTCGATATGGGCGAAGGCCACCGGCTCGTCCACGTGCAACGTGTCCTCATAGAGGCCCTTTACAAACCGGACGTTGAGTTCCTCCGGATCGACGCCGGTGCGGCCCATGTTCTCGCGCGTAAAGGCGAGCAGGTCGGTGGCATGGGAGACGTAATTGCGGTCAACCGGTGCGGAGACATTCCCCGCGACGAAATTCCGGTAGACCTCGTGGGACTTCAAGTCGTCGTTTGCCGCGGGCGGCGGCAGCATCTCGAAGACATCGAAGAGGCGCAACTCGCGACTGGCCGCCTTGGTCTTGGCGATCACGATCGCCGAGCCGCCCATGGCGACGCCCGCCTCGACCATGATGCCCGGCACGCCATGCGCCTCCACGGCCTTGACCGCCTCGTGCACCACCTCGAGCTTGCCCTCGCGGCCGCAATAGGTAAGCGCGTTGTTGCGCAGGAATTGGATGGTTTCGGAGACGTTCACTGCCGAGGGGAAAGCGAGGCAAGGAAGCGCAGCATTGTATCATCGGGCTCGCCCACTCCCGTCCTGAAGCCACGCGTTTTTCCATGGCCCCGCAGAACCTTTCGAAGCCCGATGGCGCGCGCCTGCAGGCACTCGCGCAGGAAGCTTCCGCGCACCTCTTTCGCGGACGCGCCGACCTGGCCCGCGCGCCCCTCGCGGAGTTGGCCCGCACGCTGCCCGGCAACGAGGGCGTGCGGCAGATGCAACGCCAGGCCGCGGCGGTCGGGTTCACGTGGCCGGCGCAGCGCTCACCCTGGACGCCCGTGAAGATCGCGCCGCCGGCAAGCGGCGATCTCGACCTCGTGGCCTTTCACGTCGACCTTCCGGCCGCGCCGAGCGGCATCCACGGCGCCATCGATTACATGACGGTGCTCGCTCACTCGCTCGAATCCGCACGGCTGCGGGCACCTGCCGCGCGCCGCATCCTGCTCACCGACGAGGCGACGCGGGTGCCCGACGCCATCGGGGTCGACCAGGTGCTGCGCTTTCCGATGAATCGCGAGCAGATCATGTTCGAGCGCATGCGCGTGCAGGCACTCTACCTTCGCGGTCGCGACAGCGCCCGGGCAAGCGTGCTCATGGACTCGGACGTCATCGTGAATGTCGATCCGGCGGAGGTTTTCGCCGAGGACTTCGACGTGGGCCTCACCTGGCGGGGTGAATTTCCCGACGCGCCTTTCAACGGCGGCATGATCTTCGTCGCGCGGGGTGCTGCGGGCCTCGAATTTTTCGAGAAGGCGCATCGGTGCTACCAGGCGCTTGCCGCCGATCCCGCGGTGGCCGCCCCGTTTCCGCGCGACCTGCGCGGCTGGTGGGGAGACCAGTTCGCCCTTGCCGCGCTGGTGGGCTATCGCGAGTTCGCCGAGCGCAGCACGAGCGCGATCGCCGTCGATGGCATCCGCGTGCGCTTCTTTCCCTGCGAGACCCACAACTTCACCCTGGAGCCGTCGCGCAAGTACCGCACCGAGGAGCTGCGCCAGAAGTTCTTCATCCACTTCAAGGGCAACCGGAAGGCGTTGCAGTCGCAATACCTCGCCGCGATGCGCACCGGCAAGATCTAGCCACGCGCCAGCTTCGCGGCGAGGTCCGAGCGCATCCGGCCCAGCGCCGCCGACCAGTCGCCGCCGGGCGCCTGCCGATAGACCGGCCAGTCGGCAAACCACGGCGAGCGCTCGACGCCTTCCTGCCAACGCCACTCCGGCGGAAACGGCACCAGCACCCTCGCGAATCGCCTGGCGCCCGCGCGCAGGTGCATGTTGGTGTTGCTCACGCCCACGTATTCGTCGAGCAGGGCCACCATCGCGAGGGCGTCGTCGAGGTCGTCGTTGACGAAACCCCCATCGTGCAAGGCTGCGCCGAGGGCACCGACCACGGCCTGCAACTCCTCCGGTCGCGCGCCGCGCTGCAAGGACACGAAGGTGGCGGGCATGCGGGACAGTGCCGCGCCCAGGAGCGCCGGATCCACGCTCTTCGCCAGCGCCACGCGCCCCTCGCGCGCGAGGCCTGCGCGCCAGGTGAGGCCCACGTAGGGCGGCGGCCCCAGGGCTGCGAGGCGCGCGCGAAGCCTCTCGAGGCGCGACGGATCGGCGACGAGCGCCAGGGGCGGTGGGAACGAAGCGGGTTGCGCCACGCCGAGCAGCCGCGGCAGGTCGCCCGCCCACAGCAGGGCGAGGCCGGGCCCCGGCACCGACTCGGGCTTGAGGAAATGCTCGAAGAGCCCGGTGCGGGCAAGGAGCGCGTGCAGACGCGCATCGCCCCAGAACGCGAGCCGATGCCCGCGTTGCCGAAGCGCCCGCACAAAACGCAGGAAGAAGAGCGTGTCACCCAGGCCCTGCTCGCCGTGCAGGATGATCGGCGCCGGCGCCGCGGGCAGCGCGGTGTCGTGCGGCGCGGTGACCGCGAGGGCTGGATCGCGCAGGTTCAGGCGCGCGTTCGGGCGGGTGCCGATCGCCTCCCAGCCCTCGGCGAACTTGCCCTGTGCGAGCAGCGCGTAGCCGAGGTTCACGCGCGCCTCGGGGAAATCGGGGCGCGCGCCGAGCGCCGCGCGTGCCGCGCGCTCGGCCCCCGCGAAATCCCCCTTGGCGCGCAATACCAGGCTGAGATTGGCGAGCGCCTCGGGATGGTTGGGCACGAGCACGAGAGCGCGCTTGAGCGCGGCCTGCGCCTCGTCAAGGCGCTCCTGCACGAAAAGGATGGTGCCGAGGTTCGCGTGCAGCGTGGCGTCGCGCGGCGCCATCGCCGCCGCATCGCGCAGGTCGGCGATCCCGCCGTCGAAATCCCCACCCCGGCAACGCGCGAGCCCGCGAGAGCTCAGCGCGCGCGCCGCCTCCAGATCCGGATTCGTCCCGCTCATCGTTCGATTATAGTGGCCGTGCCATGGTCCCCGACGCGATCAACCTCGCCTCCGTCCGCAACGCGCTGGTCGTGAAGCTGCGCCATCACGGCGACGTCCTTCTCACTTCACCCGTGTTCCAGGTGCTGCGCAATCGCATGCCGCATGCCGAGATCGACGCGTTGGTCTACGGCGATACGCGCGACATGCTGGAAGGCCATCCGTCGATCGCGCGCATCCATGCGATTGACCGCGGATGGAAGCGCGATGCCCTTCCGGTCCAGGCGCGCCACGAGCAGGCGCTGTTAGGCGCAATGCGCACGCGCCGTTACCAGCTCCTGGTGCACCTCACCGACCACTGGCGCGGGGCGTGGCTCGCGCAGGCGCTGCGCCCGCGATGGTCGGTCGCACCCGCGCGCGACAATGCGCTGTGGCGCTGGAGCTTCTCCCACCTCTACAAGCTGCCGCGCGCGACACCTCGCCACACGGTGGAGCTCAACCTCGACGCGCTCCGCCGCCTCGGCATCTATCCGGAGGAGGACGAGAAGTCGCTGGTGATCAATCCCGGGCCCGAGGCGTTCGCCCGCGTCGACGCACTGCTTGCGCAGGCCGGGCTCGGCCCGAAGGGATTCATCCAGGTCCACCCCACCTCGCGCTGGCTCTTCAAGGCGTGGACCGACGCGCGCAACGCCGAGCTGCTGCGGCGCCTCGCACGCGATGGCCATCGCATCGTGGTGACCGGCGCCCCCGATCCGCGCGAAAAGGCGATCGTCGCCCGCATCCTCGCCGAGGCGGCCGTGCCGGTGACCGACCTTTCGGGCGCTCTCACCTTGCGCGAGATGGGTGCCTTGTCCGCGCGCGCGCGTCTTTTCTTCGGCGTCGACTCCGCGCCGATGCACATCGCGGCGGCCGCAGGAACGCCGGTGGTCGCACTCTTCGGTCCGAGCGGCGAAAAGGAATGGGGGCCGTGGCGCGTGGCGCACCGCGTAGTCACGAGCGACCACCCGTGCCGCCCCTGCGGCAACGACGGCTGCGGCGGAGGCAAGGTGAGCGAGTGCCTCACGCAGCTCCCCGTCGAGCGCGTGCATGCCGCCGTGATCGAGCTGCTCGCGCAGCCTTGAGCGCCGCGCCGCCCCGCCTGCCGCCGGGCCTCGCACCCCGTGTGGCGTTGATTCGCGGCCAGTACGACCCCTCGGGAGGCGCCGAGCGGTTCGTGCAGAACGCCATGCGCGCGTTGCGAGCCCAGGGCGCCTCCCTCACGATCGTGGCGCGCCATTGGCCCGACAACGATGGCACGGCGATCATGCTCGATCCGTTCCATGTCGGCAGCCTGTGGCGCGACTGGGGCTTTGCGCGCGCGGCCTGCGCGGAGCTCGCGCGGCGCCGCTTCGACCTGGTGCAATCCCACGAGCGCATCGCCTGCTGCGACGTCTACCGGGCGGGCGACGGCGTGCACGCGCAATGGCTCGACGAGCGCGCGCGCGTGCAGGGGCGGCTCGCACGCGTCGCCACGCGGGCGAGCCCGCACCACCGCTACCTCCTGCGGGCGGAGCGCGCGCTCTTCTCGAGCCCGCGCCTGAAGGCGGTGATCTGCAATTCAGAGATGGTACGGGGCGAGATCGCCGCGCGCTTCGGGACCCCGGAAGACAAGCTGGTCCTGATCCGCAACGCCGTCGACGCGGCCACTTTCCATCCGGGGCTGCGCACCGAGATGCGCGCCGCGGTGCGCCAGCAGCTCGGCATCCCGCAGGACGCACACGTTGTCCTGCACGTAGGCTCGGGCTTCGAGCGCAAGGGAGTGGCGGCGTTTCTGGAAGCCGTCGCGCGCGCGCGCGGCCGGCCGTGGGCCATCGTCGTCGGGCGCGACAAGCGGCTTGCGCGTTATGTCGCGGCTGCTCGCCGCCTGGGAATCGGCGAGCGCGTGCGCTTCGTGGGCGCCGTATCGGACGTGCGGCCGTACTACGCCGCCGCCGACGCCTTCGTGCTGGCAACGCTCTACGACCCGCAGCCCAACGCGGCCCTGGAGGCGATGGCCTGCGCGCTCCCGGTGGTGACGACGCCGCGGTGCGGCGTGTCCGAGTTGCTGGTCGAGGGCGAGAGCGGCCACGTGCGCGATGCCCTCGACGTGGGTGGGCTCGCGACGGCCATCGAGTCCGTCGAGGGCGGGATCGGCTCGCGAATGGGCGCGGCCGCCCGCGACGTGGTAGCCCCCTTCACCCCCGAAGCGATGGCGGGCCGCTACCTGGAGCTCTACCGGCGCCTGCTTCAGCCGATAATGTCGTGATGAACGCGAATGCCGGGCCCTCGAGCCGAACCCTCTACGCGCGCCTGCTGAAATACGTCTGGCCCTATCGGGCCGCGCTCGCCGGGGCGGTCGCGGCGATGGTGGTCGGCGGGCTCGCGGACGCGGCGCTGGTGAAGCTCACCGGGCCGCTCATCAACGAGCTCTTCGTGGAGAGGAACCAGAGCCTCGCGATCGTGCTGCCGCTCGGGATCATCGCGGTCTTCGTGGTGAGCGGCCTGGCGAGCTTTACCTCCGGGTATGCCAACCAGTGGGTGAGCAACAAGGTGATCCTCGACCTGCGGCGCGAGATGTTCGCGCGCGTGCTGCGCCTGCCGCCCGCGTATTTCGACGAGATCGCCTCGGCGCAGCTGGTCGCTCGCTTCACCAACGACGTGAACAACATCGCCGCCGCTTCCACCAGCGTGCTCACGGTGCTGGTGCGCGACACCGTCACCATCGTGGCGCTGCTCGCGATCCTGCTCTACGCCAACTGGCAGCTCACCCTGATCGCGTTCCTGGTGATCCCGCCGATCGCGTTCGTGGTGCGCCTTTTCAGCAAGCGGCTGCGCCAGATGAGCCGCGAGTCCCAGCGGGCGGTAGGCGGAATCGCCGAAGTGCTCGACGAATCGATCTCCAACCAGCGCGTGGTGCGCGTCTTCGGGGGCCAGGCTTATGAGAGCGCGCGGTTCGACGCCGCCGGCCAGCGAATCCGCCGCTTCAACATGAAGCACGCGGTGGCGGCCGCGGGCACGGTGCCGGTCACGCAGCTGATCGTCGCCTGCGCGATCGCGGCGATCATCTACTTCGCCGCCGGCCAGGCCTTCGGCGGCTCGCGCGACGTGGGCAGC
>JANMYH010000121.1:0-6448 GCA_031381925.1 Burkholderiales bacterium
ACGGGCCTGCTCACGCTGACACAGAACGAAAGCGAGCTCGCCGGCGTGATGGCACACGAGATCGCGCACATCCTTCAACGCCACCAGGCGCGCGCGATCCACGGGCAGAGCCGCGCGCAATGGACGTCGCTCGCCGCGCTCGCGCTGGCAATCCTCGCCTCGCGCGGCGCCTCCAGCAGCCAGAGCGGCCAGGTGACCGAGGCCGCGATAGCGGGCATGAGCGCCTTCCAGATGCAGAACATGCTCGACTACACCCGCGAGCACGAGCGCGAGGCCGACCGCGTGGGGCTAACGATCCTGGAGCGCACCGGGTTCGATCCACGCGGCATGGGCTCCTTCTTCGAGCGCCTGCTGCGCGCCAACCGCCTGAACGAGTTCAAGGGCGCGCCGTCGTACCTGCGCACCCACCCGCTCACCACCGAGCGCATCGCCGACCTCCAGGATCGCCTGCAATCCGCGCCCTCGCGCCTCGTGCCCGACTCCTTCGAGTACCGCCTCGCTCGCGCCAAGGTGCGGGCGGCCGCAGGGTCGGTGACCGAGTCGGTGACGCTTTTTCGCGCGATGCTCGCCGACGCGACTGTCGTGCGGCCACGCGAGGACGTCTTCGGGATGGCGCTGGCCTTGCGGCGCGCGCGCGACTTCGACGGCGCCTGGAAGACGCTGGCGCCGCTTCGCACCGGTGCCTCCGCGCAGCCCGCGTTCGAGGTGCTCGCCGGCCAGCTGCTCGCCGACCAGGGCCGCACCGACGAGGCGCTCGCCCTGTACCGCACCGCCCTCAGGAGCTTCCCGCGCAGCCGGGGCCTCGTCTACGGCTACCTGAACCTGCTGCTGCAAGTCGGACGCCCGCGCGAGGTCACCGCGGATCTCGAGGATCGGTTGCGCGCCGTTCAGGACGACGCGCAGCTCTACGAGATCCAGGCGCGCGCCTTCGCCGCCTCGGGACGCCAGATCGGCCAGCACCGCGCCCAGGCCGAGGCGCATTACCGCCGCGGCAACCTGGCTGCGGCCGTCGACCAGCTCGAGATCGCCGTCAAGGTGAAGACCGACGACTTCTACGAGATCTCGAGCGTCGAGTCCCGGCTCCGCGAGCTGCGCGCATTGCTCGAGAACGAGCGCGCCGCCGAGAAGGCGCTCAAGATCAGCTGATGCGCCGAGCGCTCGCGTTCCTGCCGCTCGCCGCGGCGGTCCTGGCCATGCCCGCCGCGGCGCAAAACGCCACCGCGCCGGACGTGTTCGTGCTGCCCGAGAAAGGCTACTGCGTGGCGTGCCACCAGGTTCCCGAAGGCGCGGGTCCGCGCTCGCGCGCGGACCTGGGCCCGGCGCTCGATGGCACACGCATGCGTGCGCTCGGCAAGGGACGCATTCGGGAGATCATCGAGGATCCAACGCGGGCCAAGCCCGATACCGTGATGCCGCCCTATGGGCGCCATCGCATCCTCGACGCCAACGAGATCCAGCGGCTGGTGGAGTATCTTCATGCGCTTCCCTAGCGCGGCCCTCGCGATCGCCGCGATGGTCGCGGCGGCTCCCGCTCTGGCCGCCCCCGAGGCCGTGCGAAGCGAGGTCGGCGCACGCCTGCAGGCGCAGTTGCCCGGCGTGGCGATCTCCGACTACGCGCTCGGTGCGGCCGCCTTCGATGCCGAGCTGCACGCACAGGCGCAGCAGAACGCGGCGGCGGGCGCCACGCTCGTGGAAGCGGGCAAGCAGGTCTGGAACGCGAAGTTCAAGGACGGCCGCTCGCTCGCCGGCTGCTTTCCCAATGGCGGCCGGCGCGTCGCCGCGACCTATCCGCAGTACGACGCGCGCCTGAAGCGGGTCATCACCCTCGAGGTGGCGATCAACCAGTGCCTGCGGTCGCACAACGAGCCGCTCCTGGAGCCGGCCGAGCCCGCGACGATGGGCGTGGTGGTCGCGTACCTGCGCTCGCTCGCAGACGGGCAGAAGGTCGCGGTCCGGGTTCCCGCGGCCGCGGAGGATCGCTTCGAGCAGGGGCGGCGCCTCTATCAGTCGCGCCTGGGACAACGCAACTTCGCCTGTGCCTCGTGCCATGTCCAGGGGGCCGGGCGCCGCTACGGCGAGGTGCCGCTTTCGCCCGCCATCGGCCAGGCCACGCACTGGCCGGTGATTCGCGACGGCAAGGCGGTCACGCTGCAGGCGCGAATGCGCGAGTGCCTCGAGCTCATGGGCGCGGCGCCGTTCCCGGCGGGCTCCGACGAGCTGAACCACCTCGAGTACTTCCTCACCTACCTGTCAAACGGACAGACGCTCCGGTCTAACGCCTGGCGCGGCTGGTAGGAAGCTAGGGCGCAGCCACGGCACAGCGCGTGCCCTCGCCACCCGCCATCGCCCCCAGGTAGCGCAGCTCGATCGGGCGCATCCCGGACCGCATCCAGTTCCACGAGGAGTCGATCAACTCGCGCGCGCGCGCGGCGCCCGCCGTGCAGACCAGCCCCGAGACCGTGGCGAGGAACGCGTACTCGGTCGCCTCGCTCCTCGAGCCCGTGGTCGACTCCAGCAGCAGCCCACCGGTTCCCGCCATGTGCGCGGCATCACGCATCGACACCGCGGCGAAGAGCTCGAGCCACAGTCGCTCCCCGGACTTGAGCGTCTTGCCGCACTTCGAGGCGTTGAGCCAGGTCCAGACCCGCAATGCGTCTTCCGGGGGCAGGCGCGGGTTCAGGCGATCGGCGAGGAATGTGATGATGGGGAGCATTCGCTCGAACGACAGGTCCGCCGGGCAATCGACCGCCCAATGGCGGAGAACGCTCGCGTTCATCTCGGAAGGCGAGGCGAAGGGCGCCGCCGGCGCCGGGCGCGTCCCGAGCAACGCGTCGTAAATGAGCCACGCATCGTTGGTGGCGTGGTCGACGAACGTCACCGGGATCACTTCGCTCCTCGTGGCCCGCGGCCGCGCCGACGGATCGCGCATCTCGAGCAGCGGGATCGCGGACGCCTGCAGCGTCGTGAGCTCGTCCACGCGCGCCTGGGTGAACCGCGTCTTCGACGCGCGCTGGTCGACCAGCGGGAAGTAGTCCGAGTTCGGCATGAAGCCGTAGGTCGCGATGAAGGGCCGCACCGCGCTCCAGTGGGTGATCGCCCGCCGCTGAACGACTTCGGGGTCGAGCATCTTCAGCTTGGTGAGCAGGGGCTGCAGCGCCGGAAACTTCATCACCGCCGGGTCGAACTTGCCGGGCGCACCGCCCTTGCGCGCGATCAGGATGATGTCCGAGTCGATCGATGAATAGATCAGGAACTCGGGAAACGTCCTGGAGAACGCCGCGAGGATCGATGCGAGCGTCTGCGCGTCCATCTCGTAGGTATGCAGCCACTGCGAGACGATCCCGCCGTCGTTGAGGTAGCTCGACAGCCTCTGGTAGAACTCCTCGGTGAAGAGCGACGACACGCCACTCACCCAGGGATTCGACGGCTCCGACACGATGATGTCGTACTTGGCGCCGCCGCGGGCGAAGTAGGACTTCGCGTCGTCGATCACGATCCTGCTGCGGGGATCGTCGAAGGCGGCGCTCACGTAGGGGCGGAAGAGCTTCGCGCCCTCGATCATGGCGGGCTCGATCTCGATCGTATCCACGCGCTCGAGGTTGGGCGAGCCGAGCATCACGGCGGTCGACATGCCCGAGCCGAACCCGATGATCGCCGCAGTCTTCGCGTCGGGACGGTGGCCGAGCGGCAGCGCGCCAAGGAGCGTCATGGTGAACTCGTCGCGCGACGGCCCCTTGGCCTCGCTCATGGTGATGCTCGCGTCGCTCTTGCCGTTGGTACGGATCACGCGGAAGGTGCCGTCGGTCTCGATTACGTCGACCGTGGCGGTCTTGCCGTCGCGGTGGTAGAGCATGTGGTTGCTGGGATTGAGCTTGGCGATGCCGGTCCGGAAGACGCCCGAAGCCGAGCGGCGCCCGTCGATCTCGAAGGCGTATGCCACGAACGCGAGGGCCGCGACGCCGGCGACCGCCGGCCACAGGTTGGCGAGTCCTCGCCCGGCCGGCCGCGCCAAGCCCAGCAACACCACGCCCAGCAAGACATCGATGGCCGCCCCGACGACGAGTGCCCCGTGCAGGCCTAGCCAGCCGATCAGCAGGTGCACGGCGACGATCACCCCGGCGATCGCGCCGACGGTGTTGACGGCGTAGACCAGCCCGAGCGAGCGCTCGCCCGACTTCGACCGCAGCAGCCGGAAGGTGATGAGCGGGAGTGTCATGCCCGCGCAGAACGTCGCCGGCAGCATGACGAGCAGCGCGATCGCGGTTGAGGTGAGGTTGAAGATCACGAACCCGCCGTTGGTGCGCGCCACCGACGAGAGCATCCACGCCATCACGTCGAAGGAGCCGTTGTAGAGCGGGATAGTCGCGGCCGCCGCGACGCCCATCACCAGCTGCACGATGGCGAGGTAACGCACGACGTCGCCGATCCGGTCGATCGACTTTCGCACCCACATTCCGCCGAGCGCGAGGCCGAGGATGAACGTGGCGAGCATCAGCTCGAAGGAGTGGGTCGACGCGCCGAACACCAGGCTCAGCATCCGGATCCAGACGATCTCGTAGATGAACGACGACAGGCCCGTGAGGAAGGCCGTCACGAGCAGGATCGCCACCAGCCGCCGGGAGTCGCGCTCCGCAGTTGCCACCGGCATGTGCTCGGGAGCGATCGCCATCGGCGCCGGCGCCTCCTTGGAGAGGAAATAAGCGGCGATCGCGAGCGCCATGTTCGCGAGCCCGGCGGTTTGAAGGGTGCCCGGCAGGCCCACGGCGGGGATGAGGACGAACGCGGAAGCCAGCACGCCGAGCACGGCGCCGAGGCTATTGAGGAAGTAAAGCGTCGCGATGTCGTGGCCGGGCTGCTCGTTGGAGAGCCGCAGCACCGCGGAGCTCACCAGCGGAAAGGTCGCCCCCAGGAGGATCGACTGAGGCGCGAGCAGCAGCGCCGCGAGACCCCATTGGGCCGCGCAAAACGAGCTCGCCTGCTCGCAGGCCGCGGGAAGCAGCGTCGAGTATCCCCAGTCGACCGCCACCGAGAAGATCGCGTGGAAAAGGAGCCCGAGGACGCCGGTGATCGCCTCGACGAGCGCGTAGAGGCGCAGCGGGTTGCGCAGCCGCTCCACCCTTCGGGAGACGAGCCAGGCGCCGAGGGCGAGCCCCCCGATGAACACCACCAGCACCAGGGTCTGGGCATAGGCCGCATGGCCGAGGAAGAGCTTCACGTAATGGGACCAGACCGACTCGTAGATGAGGCCGCTGAAGCCCGAGACGAAGAAGATGACGAACAGCAACTCCACTTTCTTGCGCACGTTATTCGTACTCCCAGGGTTTGAGCGCGGCGATCTCGATGATCTGCCCGCTGTTCGCATCGACGAGGACGGTGAGGTCCGCCTTGCCGGCGCGCAGAGGGAGGAATTTGACGTCGGCTTCGGAGCGTCCAACGCTCGCAGCCAGGGCCGGGATCGCAAGGCCCTTGTTGAACTTCGAGAGCTTCGCGAGCGGCTCGCCCTTCGAGGCGACCTCGCTGCGGACCGCATCGTAAGGCACGTGGTACTTGGGGTAGCACTGGATGTCCACGCCGCCCATGCCTGAAATCATGAGGCTGAACTTTTCGTCCGCGTCGGTGGGAAAGCGCACGCCCACGAAACGCGGGCCCGTCCAGGGCAGGTCCAGGTATCGATTCATGCGCGCCTCGGCCAGCACGGAGTCGGGAATCTGGTTGGCGCGCGCGAGCTCGAAGCGGTCCTTCACGAATGCGATGTACACGGGCCGCGACTCGGCCACCGTCAATACGCCATAGATGAGGAACGCGGACTGGAGGATGCCGATCACCCAGAGGTCGAAGACCAATCCCCGCTTTCCGGGCACGAAGATGATCAGGGTGACGAGCGGTCCGATGGTCACGTCAACGGCCAGCACGATGAGGAAGAGGTCGCGTCCCCCCGCCGAATCGAAGAGGGCCCCCGGATACCAGAGGAAATAGATCGGGATGAAGACCAGCGTTGCGATGGTCGCACTAAGGCCAAGGTGAATGGCAGCGGCGCGGTATCGGGTCATTGTTGGCTTCCTCATGACGAAAAAGGGGCCGCCCTTGGGCGGCCCGTTCCCCAACACTTTAACTCTGAAGCTTAGCGGCAGGATCCCGGCAGGTACTTCGGCAGGATCGTCGTGCTGGCGGCAAGCGCTCCGCCAGTCGTCGCGCAGATCCATTCGGTGATCGGGGTGCCCGCGCAAGCTGCACCGGTGCAAGCCGGCATGTATGCGAACTGGTTTTTGCCGGCGCCCAGCTGGGTGGCGAGGCCGCCCTTGGCGATGACTTGGACTTCGCCCGTGCCCGCGACTTTCGGCGGGTTGCTGTTGACGGTGCCCGTGTCGGTGCAACCGGCGACGGTCTCGTTGTTCGGCATCACGCCCTTGGTCTGGTAATACTCGGCGACGGTCGTCTTGCACACGCC
>JANMYH010000131.1:0-26778 GCA_031381925.1 Burkholderiales bacterium
CCCGGTGAATTCCCGCGTGCCGCCCGCCATGCCCGCTGCCCAGGCGAGCCCGAGGCGCTCGCGCCGCTCGTCAAACAGCCGCTGAACGCTGAGCCGGGGCATAGGGCGACCACTCGGTGATCAGCCGGTGGGCCGCCTGGATGTCTTGGGTCCCCGCGAGCGCCTCGCGCAGCTGCGCGTCGCTGAACATCTGCGCGAGCTCGGAGAGCAGCTCCAGGTGCGCTTCCGTCGCGTGCTCGGGCACCAGCATCGCGAACACGAGGTTCACCGGGGCGCCGTCCGGAGCCTCGAACGGGATGGTCGTGGCGGTTCGCACGAACGCGCACACCGGCTCCTTGAGCGCCTTGATGCGCCCGTGCGGGATCGCGACACCGAATCCCAGCCCCGTGGAGCCGAGCTTCTCGCGGTCGAAGAGGCTGTCGAAGACGCGCGCGCGCGGAATCTGGCGCGAGTTCTCGAAGAGAAGCCCGACCTGCTCGAACAGGCGTTTCTTGCTGCCCACGTCCAGGTCGAGCACGACGTGGTTGGCCGGCAGCAGCCTCAATACCAGGTTCATCGCGCGTCGCTCTCCGCCCTAGACCTGTGGAATGCGTTTGATGCCGGGGGAGTGCTTGTTCGCGGCGAAGCGCTCCTTGTGCTTGATCACCAGGCGGTCGAGCTTGTCGATGAGCCCGTCGATCGCCGCGTACATGTCGCCGTCGTGGGCCTGCACGTGGATGTCCTTGCCCGACAGGTGCACGTTGGCCTCGATTCGCTGGTCGAGCTTCTCGACCGTCATCACCACGTTCACGTCGATGACGTGCTCGAAATGCCGATTGACGCGCTCCAGCTTCGCGACCACGTAGTCGCGGATGGCGGGCGTGATCTCGACGTGGTGGCCGGTGAGGTGCAGGTTCATCAGGGGACTCCTTCTCTGTCTGAGCTAGATCGACTTGCGAAGATTGGCCGGCTGGATGTGCATCGCCTCTCGATACTTGGCGACGGTCCGACGGGCCACCTGGATGCCTTGCTGCGCGAGGATGTCCGAAATCCGGTGGTCGGAGAGCGGCTTCTTGCCGTCCTCCGCCGCAACGAGCTGCTTTATGAGAGCACGGATCGCGGTGGCCGAACAGGCACCGCCCGTGTCGGTTGAAACATGGCTGCCGAAAAAATATTTCAACTCGAATATTCCGCGCGGGGTGAGCATGTACTTCTGCGTCGTCACGCGCGAAATGGTCGACTCGTGCAGCCCCACGGCCTCGGCGATCTCGCGCAGCACGAGCGGGCGCATCGCCACCTCGCCGTGCTCGAAGAAGTTGCGCTGGCGGTCGACGATGGATTGCGTCACGCGCAGGATCGTGTCGAAGCGCTGCTGCACGTTCTTGATGAGCCACCGCGCCTCCTGCAGCTGGCCGGACAGGTGCTTGCCGCCGTTCTCGCGCGAGGCCTGCAGGATGTCGGCGTACATCTTGTTGATCCGCAGCCGCGGCATCGCGTCGCGATTGAGTGCCGCGATCCAGCGCGTCCCGGTCTTGCGCACCAGCACGTCGGGCACCACGTAGCGCACGTCCCCCGCGCCGAAAGCGCGACCCGGCTTCGGGTCGAGCGTGAGGACGAGCGAGCGCACCTCGCGCAGCTCGTCCTCGTCGATGCCGAGTAGGCGCTTCAACTTGTTGAAGTCGCGCGCCGCGAGCACGTCGAGGTGGCGGGTGACCAGGGTGATGGCGGCGGCGCGGTGCGGTGCCGGCTCGTCGAGCGCCTTCAGCTGCAGCTCGAGGCATTCCGCAACGTCGCGCGCGCCCACCCCGGTGGGCTCGAGGTTCTGCACGTGGCGAAGCGCGATCTGCAGCTCCTCGATCTCCACGTCGGACATCGCGGCGAGCGCCGATTCGCGCAGCTCCTCGAGCTCCGGCTTGAGGTAGCCGTCCTCGTCGAGGTGGCCGACCACGAACTCGGCGATCAGCTTGTCGCGCGGGGTGAGGCCGGTCAGCGAGATCTGCGCGAGCAGGTGCTCGTGCAGCGTGGGCTCGGCAGCGGCGAATTGCGTGAAGTCGTCGCGCTCGTCGTCGTCGCGCCGCGAGCCCGATCCGGCGCCCTGCGAAGGCTCGTCCCCAAAGCCCGCCTGCTCCTCGTTCAGGCTCGGCTGCTCGTCGCGCCGGTCCTCGGCCGCGGTCGGCTGCTCCTGGGTTTCGGCGGAACCGTCGGAACCGTTCGGCGGCGGGGGCGAGCCGCCGTCGCCCGAATTCGCGAGGTCGGAGCGCTCGAGCAGCGGATTCTCGGCGAGATAGCGCTCGAGCTCCTGGTTGAGCTCGACCGTCGACAGCTGCAGCAGCCGTATTGACTGCTGGAGCTGAGGAGTCAGCGTGAGGTGTTGAGAGAGCTTTAGCTGGAGGCTGTGCTTCATGTCGGGGGCGGCCCGGGGGGAACGGGTTCCGCTAGAGGCGGAAGTTCTCTCCGAGATACACCTTACGGACAGCCTCATTATAGATGATCTCCTCGGGCTTCCCGAAGGCGAGCACCGCGCCCTGGTTGATGATGTAGGCGTGGTCGCAGATGCCGAGGGTCTCGCGCACGTTGTGGTCGGTGATGAGCACGCCGATGCCGCGCTCCTTCAGGAAGCCGATGATCTGCTGGATGTCGAGCACCGCGATCGGATCGACGCCCGCGAACGGCTCGTCCAGCAGGATGAAGCGCGGGCTGGTGGCGAGCGAGCGCGCGATCTCCACGCGCCGCCTCTCGCCCCCGGACAGCGAGATCGCGGGGCTCGCGCGCAGGTGGCCGATGTGGAGGTCGCCGAGGAGGGCCTCGACGCGCGCCTGCACGTCCTCGGCATCGAACCCCTGCAGCTCCAGGACCGCGCGGATGTTCTGCTCGACCGTGAGCTTGCGGAAGATCGAGGCCTCCTGCGGCAGGTAGGAGAGCCCGAGGCGGGAGCGCCGGAAGATCGGCAGGTGGGTCAGGTCCTCGCCGTCGAGCATCACGCTGCCGGCATCGATCGGCACCAGGCCCAGGATCATGTAGAAGCACGTGGTCTTGCCGGCGCCGTTCGGTCCGAGCAGGCCCACCACCTCACCGCTCTCGACGGTGAGCGATACGTCGGAGACGACGGTGCGCTTGCGGTAGCGCTTCATCAGCCCCGCGGCGCGCAGCACGGAAGCGCGCGGCTCGGGCCTGACCAGCGTGAGGCGCTGCGCGGCGACGGTGGGCGTGGCCGCCATCCCTAGGATTTCCCCGGGTCGGACTTGAGGTTCACCCCCGGAGCGGATTTCTTTTCCTCACCCTCGGGCGCCCTCTTCGGCGGCAGGATGATCACCTTCACGCGCGAATCGGGCGCTGCCGCCTTGCCAGGCGGGGCACCCGACACCTCGGCCACCTCGCGCTTCATGTCGTAGGAGATGAAATCGCCGGCGAGCTCGTTCTGGTTGCTCTTCACGCGGGCGCGCGTGTAGAGCCTGAGGACATCGTTGAGATCGTCGAACTCCGCGCGTTCGGCGAATCCCTCGACCCACTCGTCGACCTTGTCGCGCTTCTGGCGGAAGGTCACGGGCGAGCCGCTCGCCACGTAGAACTTGTGGCGCTGGGCGTCTTCCTTGACCGTGACCTTGGATGCGGTCATTCGCATCGTCCCCTGCGTCACCACCACGGCGCCCTCGAACGTGCTGGTGCGGTTCGCGTCGTCGGCGGTGAGGCGATCGGCCCCGACCACGATCTCCTTCTCGCGATCGGAGCGTTCGGCGGCGGCACCCGTGGCGAGGAGGAGCGCCAACACTGCGAACTGGAGGGTCGTGCTTCGCATCAGCGGCTCGGCTTGTAAGTGGCGCGCACCTGGTCGAGCCGGAGCGTGCGTGCGCGGTTGTCGAGCTCGAGGCCTTTCGATTCGGCACGCCCCGAGGCGTTCTCCAGAACTACGTCGCTCGAGGTGCGCGCGATGCCGGCGTCCGGCAGTACCAGCAGCTTGTCGGTGGTGAGGCGCGCCTGGGAGCCATTCGCATCGGCCTCGCGCACGATCAGCACATTGCCCTCGATCAACACGCGGTCGCCGCCCTGCTCGAGGCGGCCGTGGTCTGCGGTGACTGTCATCTTGGGTTGCCGAGGCTCGAAGGCCTCGAGGGTGACCGACTCGAGAAGGGCGGAATCGTCGTCGGGGTAATGTACCATCTTCCTCGCTGCGAGCGTGTAGAGGACCCGCCCGGTCTCGTCCAACTTGCGGGCGCTGAAATTCTCGACCATCAGGTCGGGATCGTGCCTGAGCGAGCCGTCCGCGCGCGCCGCGGGCGCCTGCACCAGGGCGTTCAGCCACAAGGTGAGTCCGACCAGGAGCGCCAGCACCGCGAGCGGCAGCCACGAGGACGGGCGGAACATGGGTTAGACCGCTGCCTCCAGCTCGAGTTGCCCCTGGGCTCGCAGCACGAGCTCGCAGAATTCGCGCACCGCGCCGCGCCCTCCCGAAGCCGCCGTCACGTAGTGCGCATGGGCCTTGACCGCGTCCGCGGCGTTGGCCACCGCGACCGCGAAGCCGCAGGCGCGCATCACCGCCAGGTCGGGCAGGTCGTCACCCACGAATGCGCATGCCTGCGCTGCCAGGCCGAGGGCGCCCATGACGCGCTCGAAGTCGGCCACCTTGTCCTTCGATCCCTGCACCACGTGGGCAATTGCGAGCTCCTCGGCGCGGCGAGTGACCGCCTCCGACGAGCGCCCCGAGATGATGGCGATCGCCACGCCCGCGGATTGCAGCATCTTGATGCCGTGGCCGTCGGCGACGTTGAACGCCTTGAACGCCTCGCCCGTGGGGCCCATGTAGATCGTGCCGTCGGTCAGCACGCCGTCGACATCGAAGATCGCGAGGCGCACCGCGCGGGCGCGCGCGGTGACGTCCATCAGACGACGCCCGCGGCGAGGAGGTCGTGGAACGTGAGCGCCCCGACGAGCTTCCCATCGGGCGAGAGCACCACGAGGCGCCCGCCGAGGCTCTGCTTCTCGAGCACCTGCGCGGCTTCGGCCGCGAGCTTCTCGGGCGCGATCGAGCGCGGGTTGCGCGTCATCACCTCGCCCACGGCGACGTTCCTGATGTTGTCGCGCTTCTCGAGCGTGCGGCGCAGGTCGCCGTCGGTATAGATGCCGAGCAGCCGGTCGTCGGCGTCGACGACGCACGTCATGCCGATCCCCTTGCGCGACATCTCGTCGAGCGCGTCGGGCAGGAGCAGGTCGGTGGGGGCGTTGCGTGGCAGCTGCTCGCCCTTGCGCATGATGTCGGAGACGTGCACCAGGAGGCGCCGGCCGAGCGCGCCTCCCGGATGGTGCTGCGCGAAATCGTCGGTCGCGAAGCCGCGCGCGTCGAGGAGCGCCACCGCGAGCGCGTCGCCCAGGGCCAGGGTCGCGGTGGTGCTCGCGGTCGGCGCGAGGTTCAGCGGACACGCTTCCTTCTCCACCGCCGCGTCGAGGTGCACGTCGGCTTCCCGGGCGAGCGTCGATTGCGCTCGGCCGGTGATCGCGATCACCTTCGCCCCGCGGCGCTTGATGAGGGGCAGGATGCGGCCGATCTCGTCGGACTCGCCCGAGTAGGAGATCGCGAGCACCACGTCGTCGGCGGTAATCATGCCGAGGTCGCCATGGCTGGCTTCGGCCGGGTGCATGAAGAAGGCGGGGGTACCGGTGGAGGCGAGAGTTGAGGCGATCTTGTGGCCGACATGGCCCGACTTGCCCATTCCGGTGACCACCACCCGCCCCTTGGTGCGCAACATCAGCCGGTGCGCCTCGAGGAACGCCTCGCCGAGGCGGGCTTTCAAGCCGCTGACCGCCGCCGCCTCGATGTCGAGGACGCCGCGGGCGAGCTCGAGGAAGTGCTCCGCGTCGGCGAGCGCGTGGGGTTGTAGTAGATTCGTCATGCGGGAATTATAAATCCAACCCATGCACGACGCCCTTCACGTCACCCTTATCCTCCTCGCTTCGGCCGTCGCGGTCGTGGTGCTCTTCCGCCAGATGTCGATGCCGGCGATCCTCGGCTACCTCATCGTGGGTGCGGCGGTCGGCCCGAACGCGCTCGGTTTCGTCGCCGCCACGGAGGACCAGCGCTACCTGGCGGAATTCGGCGTGGTGTTCCTGATGTTCTCCGTCGGCCTCGAGTTCAGCCTGCCGCAGCTGATGTCGATGCGGCGCATCGTCTTCGGCCTCGGCACCGCGCAAGTAGCCTCGATCGTCGCGATCGGCGTGGCGGGGACGATGCTGGTGGGCGGGTCCTGGCGCGAGGGCATCGTGATCGGCGGGGTGATCGCGATGTCGTCGACCGCGATCATCTCCAAGATGCTCTCCGAGCGCATGCAGCTGCACTCGGCGCACGGCAAGCAGATCATGGGCGTGCTGCTGTTCCAGGACCTCGCCGTCATCCCGCTGCTGGTGCTGATCCCGGCCCTCGCGCTCACCGGCGGGGAGATCGCCGGGGCGATCGCGGTGGCGCTCGCCAAGGCCGCGGTGGTGCTGGCGATCGTGCTCTTCCTCGGTCAGAAACTGATGCGGCCGCTGTTCAACCTCGTCGCGCGCCAGAAGTCCTCCGAGCTCTTCGTCCTGTTCGTCCTGCTGGTGACGCTCGGGCTCGCGTGGGTGACCGAAATCGCGGGGCTTTCGCTCGCCCTCGGAGCTTTCCTCGCCGGAATGCTGATATCCGAGACCGAGTATCGCTACCAGGTCGAGGACTACATCAAGCCCTTCCGTGACGTGCTGCTGGGGCTCTTCTTCGTGACCATCGGCATGCTGCTCGACCTGCGTTCGCTCGCCGAGCACTTCGTCGCGGTCATCGTGGTATTCACGCTGATCATGGTGGTGAAGTTCCTCGTGATCTTCGTGCTCGCGCGCGGCCTCGGCAGCGCCAAGCCCACGGCGCTGCGCACCGCGCTGGCGCTCGCGCCGGCGGGGGAGTTCGGTTTCGTGCTGATCGCGCTCGCCACGCGCCAGGCGACGCTCGATGCGACCACCTTGCAGGTGGTGCTCGCCGCCACGCTCCTGTCGATGCTCGCCTCTCCCCTGGTGCTCGCTCGGATGGAGGCGATCGTGCTGCATTTCATCGAAAGCGAGTGGACGCAGCGCGCGGTGGCGCTCCACAGCCTCGCCGTGAAATCGATGGCGCAGAAGGGGCACGTGATCGTGTGCGGGTACGGCCGCAGCGGCCAGGCGCTCGCGCAGTTCCTCGAGCGCGAGAAGATCCCGGTGATCGCGCTCGATTCCGACCCGGAGCGGGTGCGCCAGGCCGCGGCGGCCGGCGACTCGGTGGTGTACGGCGACGCCTCGCGGCGCGAGGTATTGGTGGCGGCGGCGTTGTCGCGCGCGACCGCCGTGGTCGTGACCTTCGCCGACACGTCCAGGGCGCTCGCGATCCTCGCCCATGTGCGCGAACTGCGCCCCGAGCTTCCGGTGGTCGTACGCACGCACGACGATTCCGACGTGGGCCGCCTGCGCGAGGCCGGCGCCGCGGAGATCGTGGCGGAAGTGGTCGAGGGATCGCTCATGCTCGCGATCCAGACGCTGATGCAGCTCGGCGTGCCGTTGAACCGCGTGCTGCGGCGGCTGCGCGACGCCCGCCAGGAGCGTTACCAGCTGATGCGCGCATTCTTTCCCGGCGTCACCGACGCGGAAGCCGCCGATGCCGAGCAGCCGCGGCTGCGCACGATCGTCGTGGGCGCCTCGGCCGCCGCGGTGGGCCGCACGCTGGGCACGCTCAACCTGCCCGGAATGAACGTGCAGGTCACGGCGGTGCGCCGCACTGGCGCCCGCGAGGTGAACCCCTCGCCCGACACCGTCATCCAGGAGGCCGACGTCCTCGTCCTCCTCGCCACCCAGGAAAACCTCGCCAAGGCCGAGATTCGGATCCTCCAGGGCTAGGCTGGGGTCAGGTTACCTTTCAACCTGTCCCCTTTCGGTCTCCCCGGCGGGGGAATTCCTACCGAGCGCCCCAGCTGGGCGGCGAGTCTCTTTCGGAACTCCTCGCTGCCGAGGACCCGGCCACGAGAAGCGCTGGCGCGGATCGCCTCCAGATCGGCCGCCGGGATTTCCTTGATGAATAGCGCCCGGTACGCGGTGGCGCGTGCTAACGGGTCCCCTCCCAAGCGCAGGAAGACTTCATGGGCGGTCAGCATTCCCGTCGGGTTGCCCGTGGCGTTCTGCCGATGACTCGACCATCGGTAATCGGCCGGAAGATGAACCATCCCGGCGCGCAACGGGTTCGCCTCGATGTACCTCATGCAGGTGAGCAGGTAGCGCTCACTCTGGACGAGACTCGATCGGAACCGGCCCTCGAAGAGTCCCCCGGTGCGATCGTGCCGCACGTTGAAGAAGCGGGAGAATCGCCGCCCGACCGACTGCATCATCATCGACAGGGCGCCGTGCTCCTCGCCGGTCGCAAGCAAATGAACATGGTTGGACATGAGTACGTACGCGTGGAGCTCGCAGCCGCTTTCCTTCACGGCCTCTTTCAGAAACCTCATGAACAGCCAGCGATCGGCATCGTCGGCAAACAGGTTCGCGCGATTGTTGCCGCGAACAATGAGGTGCTGCGGAAGTCCCGGGACGTCGATGCGAGGAAGTCTGGCCATGGGGGCAATAACGCGCCAATCGCCACGGGGCGCACCAACATGGAGGGACAGGATGAAAGGTAACCTGACCCCAGAATGAGAACGGCCCGCCAGGGCGGGCCGTCGCGAGGGTGGAATCGCCTAGAAGGTCAGGCAGACCGTGTAGGGCGCGGCTTCGTCGATCGCGGCAGTCGCGACTGCCGCGGTGCCGATGCCGGCGGTGTCGAGCACGGCGCGCATCGAGCCGGTCGCGGTGTTGCCGTCATCCATCTGGATGTCGAGCTGCTTCACGAACTTGCCGAGCAGGCCCTTCGAGCAGATCTGGTAAGTGCCCGTCATGGTCAGGATGTGGGGCTGCCCTGCTGCCATGCTGCTCACGCCGATGATCCCGCCCACCGCATTCGTGGGGATGTAGGTAGCGACCACCGAGGTATCCGTCGAGCCCGCCGCGAGGTTGGCAAGGCGCACGTGCTGCCAGAAGAGGAACGACTCGTCAGCCACGGCCGCCGAATTCCAGGCGCCGTTGATGACGCCGTTGCCGACGGGGCCGGCGGTGGAGAGCGTCGCGCCCGTGACGTGGGTCGTGACCTGGGCGTCGTCACCGGGCAGCGCCTTGAACTTGTCCTGGTAGGCGTAGATGTAGGTGGGAATCACGCGGAAGTCGTTCGCGATGTTCTTCACCTTGGCGCTGTTGATCAGCTCCTGGCCCTTGAGGATGCCGCCGAGGAGCAGCCCGATGATCACGAGCACGATGGCGATCTCGACGAGCGTGAATCCCGACTGCTGCGATTTCCTGAGGTTCATCTGCTTCATGTGCGTCTCTCCTGATTGTTCGTTTATCCCTGCAGGGTACTGAGCAACAGCCATGCCAAGACGACAAGGTACTGTTTTTAATGGATTTCTATAAAACACTGGGGTTAGGACGGCCTCTTACACAGATCGCCTGTCGGAATGCCGAACAGCTAGTGTCGGTTTTCCGACACCCGAGGCCTTCCTAGCGCGGGGGTGCGGTTTTCTTTATCCTCGCGGCACTTCGTCCGGATTCCCTCCTTGGCGTTCCAGCAGCCCAGCATCCGCCGCCTGACCCCCCTGATCGTTGCGGGCCGACGCTGGGTGGTGCTCGCGATGCTGCTCGCGCTGCACGCTTCCCTGGTCGCGGACCCCGCCGGGGCATTCCAGCGCCTCTGGCTGCTGGTTCACTTCGGACTCTTCCTGGTGTGGCAGCCGTTCTTCGCAACCGAGCGCGAACTCGACGTCTTGTCCGTGGTGATGCTGCTCGCGATCACCGCCGCCACGCTCTACTTCATCGCCGGCTGGATGATCGTGATGTGGCTGCTGCTCCTGCTCGGCATCCTCGGCGGGCGCGTGTTCACGGTCCAGGCGGAGCGGCGTAACCGGTTCTACCTGGTGGCATTCACCTACGTGCTCACGATGCTGCTCCTCTGGGCGGTCCCGGTGCTGCTGCTGGCCGAGCAGGACGTCCTCCACAACGTCGCGCGTTTCGTGCGCATCGTCCTGCCGCTCGGGCTGGTGGCGCTCCTCGTGCTGCCGTTTCCGAAGGAAGACGACGCGGGCCAGGTGTTCGATTTCTTCTACGCGGTGCTGGTGTTCCAGCTGTGCGTGGTGCTGGTGCTGGGCTCGATCGTGCTGATGCGCTTCACCGACGACAACTACGTAAATTCGGTGCTGCTCACCGTGACGGGCTTCGGCCTCGCGCTCTTCGTCTTCGCGGTGCTCTGGAATCCGATGCGCGGCTTCGGCGGGCTGCGCACCTATTTCTCGACCTACCTCATGTCGGTCGGCATGCCGTTCGAGCTGTGGATGCGCCGCATCGCCGAGCTCGCCGAGACCGAGCCCGAGCCGCGCCGCTTCCTCGAGGAGGCGCTGCGCGAGATCTCGGCGTTTCCCTGGATGAGCGGCGGGCGCTGGAAGTCCCCCGACGGCGAGGGCGCCTTCGGCGCCGAGAGCGAGCACTCGACCCGCTTCGCCTACCACGGCCTCGAGATCGTGTTCCACACGAAGATCAACCTCTCACCGGCGCTATTCCTGCACGTGCGCCTCCTCGCGCAGGTGGTGGGCGAGTTCTACGAAGGCAAGCGGCGCGAAAGCGCGCTCAGGCAGCATGCCTACCTGCAGGCCGTCCACGAGACGGGCGCGCGCCTCACGCACGACGTGAAGAACCTGCTGCAGTCGCTCTTCGCCATCACCTCGATGGCCCCGAAGGAGGCGACCGACGGCTACGCGGGGCTGCTGCAGCGCCAGCTTCCGCAGCTCACGCGCCGCCTGCAGGCCACCCTCGAGAAGCTGCGCTCCCCCGAGGTCGCGACCTCGGAGCTCCCGATGCGCGCGAGCGCCTGGTGGAAGGAGGTCGAGCGCCGGCTGGCGGGCAGCGACATCGCCCTCGAAGCCACGATCACCGCCGACGGCAATGTTCCCGCGGCACTCTTCGACGCCTTCGTCGAGAACGCCATCGACAACGCACGCGCCAAGGCGCTGCGCGAGCCGGGGCTCAGGATCCAGATGCGTTTCGAGTTCACGCCCGGCCGTGTGGAGCTCGCGGTTTGCGACGGCGGGTCCGCCGTTCCCGAGAGCATCGTGCAACGCCTCTTCCGCGAGCCGATCGAGCGCGGCTCGGGGCTTGGCATCGGGCTCTACCATGTCGCGCGCCTCGCGACCCAGGCGGGCTACCGCCTCGAGCTCGCCACCAATCGAGATGGCGACGTGCGCTTCACGCTTGCGCAGGACGAGGACGCCGCCGAGGGTTCAGCCGCCGGGCAACGCTGACACCGTTTCCTCGAGGCCGCGGCGCCATTCGGGAATGCGAACGCCAAAGGCGCTTTCCAGCCGCGCGCTCGACAGCACGGAATTCGCCGGACGCTGCGCCGGGGTCGGGTACTCCCGCGTCGAGATCGCGACCATCAGCGGGGCCGGGGCCACGAGCCGCCCCTGCCGCGCCGCCTCGGCGAAGATCGCGCCGGCGAAGGCGAACCACGTCGTCGTTCCATCCGCGGTCGCGTGATAGAGGCCCGACGCCGCGCCGAGCTGGTCGACCTCGGAACGCTGGATCGCGTCCATGTCGCCATCCCGGTCGAGGAGCTCGCGCACCAGTCGCGCCAGGCAGCGGCTCGAGGTCGGTGCGCCACGCTGGTCGTCGACCACGCGCAGCTCCCGGCGCGTGGCGCCGAGGCGCAGCATGGTGAGCAGGAAGTTCTTGCCGTGAGCCCCGTACACCCAGCTGGTGCGCAAAATCAAATACCTGCCTGCCGCGGCGGTGACCGCGCGCTCGCCCTCGAGCTTGGTGCGCCCGTAGGCGCCGAGCGGGTGGGTGGCATCGGCCTCCACGTAGGGCGCGCTCTTGCGTCCGTCGAACACATAGTCGGTGGAAAAATGGATGAGCAGCGCGTTGGCGCGCTTCGCCTCCTCGGCGATCACGCCGGGGCCGATCGCGTTCACTGCGCGCGCGCGCTCCTCGTCGGATTCGGCGGCATCGACCGCGGTGTAGGCCGCGGCGTTCACGATCACGTCGGGGCGCGCCGCCCGGATGCGCGCGGCGATCTGCGCGGGCTGGGCGAGGTCGAGGCTGGCGCGGTCATGGGCCAGGACCTCGGCGCGGCCGTCGAGCTCGCGCGCGACCTCGGCCCCTACCTGGCCGCGGGCGCCGGTGACCAGCACCCGAATCACGGGAACGTGTCCGCGTGCGCGAGCGGCGTGCCCTCGGCGTCCTTCGGCTTGAGGAGCGGCGCGCCGTCGAACGGCCAATCCACACCCACGGCCGCGTCGTTCCAGAGCAGCGTGCGCTCGTGCTCCGGAGCGTAGTAATCGGTGGTCTTGTAGAGGAACTCCGCGGACTCCGAGAGCACCAGGAAGCCGTGCGCAAAGCCTTCGGGCACCCACATCATGCGGCGGTTGTCGTCCGAAAGCCTCTCGCCCACCCAGCGCCCGAACGTGGGCGAGGCGCGGCGCAGGTCGACGGCGACGTCGAACACCTCGCCCGCGACCACCCTCACCAGCTTGCCCTGCGCCTGCCGCACCTGGTAGTGCAGGCCGCGCAGCACGCCGCGCGCCGAGGCCGAATGGTTGTCCTGCACGAAGCGCACCTCGCGCCCGACCGCGCGGTCGAAGGCCGCCTGGTTCCAGCTCTCGAAGAAGAAGCCGCGCGCGTCGCCGAAGACCTTCGGCTCGATCACCAGCACTTCGGGTATTGCGGTGGGTATGGCTTTCAATGAACCCTCTCCCCGGCCCTCTCCCAAGGGAGAGGGAGAACCTCAAAAGACCCTGTCACGAAGCACTGCGAGCAGGTATTGCCCGTACGAATTCTTCTTCATCGGCTCGGCGAGGCGCTCGAGCTGGCCCGCATCGATGTAACCCATGCGGAACGCAATCTCCTCCGGGCACGCGATCTTGAGCCCCTGGCGGCGCTCGATCGTCTCGATGAAATGCGCCGCCTCGAGCAGGCTCTCATGGGTGCCGGTATCGAGCCACGCGGTGCCGCGGCCCATCACCTCCACCGCGAGCTCTCCCGCCTCGAGATAGCGCCGGTTCACGTCGGTGATCTCGTACTCGCCGCGCGCCGAGGGCTTGAGGGACGCCGCGATATCGCTCACCTGATCATCGTAGAAATAGAGGCCCGTGACGGCATAGCGCGATTTCGGTTTCGCGGGCTTCTCCTCGATGCTCACCGCGCGGCCGGTGGCGTCGAACTCCACCACCCCATAGCGCTCGGGATCCTTCACCGGATAGGCGAACACCGTCGCGCCGCGCGTCCCCACGCAAGCGCCCTTGAGCGATGCCGCGAGGTCGTGGCCGTGGAAGATGTTGTCGCCGAGGATGAGGCAGCTCGGCGCGCCTCCCACGAAGTCGCGCCCGACGACGAACGCCTGGGCGAGGCCCTCGGGGCGCAGCTGCACCGCGTAGGAGATCTCGATGCCCCACTCGCGGCCGTCGCCGAGCAGCTCGCGGAAGCGCGGCGTGTCCTGGGGCGTGGAGATCACCAGGATCTCGCGGATGCCGGCGAGCATGAGGGTCGAGAGCGCGTAGTACACCATCGGCTTGTCGTAGACCGGCAGCAGCTGCTTGGAGATGACGCGCGTGGCGGGATACAGCCGCGTGCCGGAACCGCCGGCGAGGATGATGCCCTTGCGCTTCACGCCACACTCCTTGTTCCGTAATTGGTCTCGACCCACTCGCGATAGGCCCCGCTCTTCACCTGGGCGACCCACTCGGCGTTGCCGAGGTACCAGCGCACCGTCCTGGCAAGCCCCGTCTCGAAGCTCTCTCGCGGCGACCAACCGAGCTCGGCGTGGATCTTGCGCGCATCGATCGCATAGCGGCGGTCGTGGCCGGGGCGGTCCTGCACGAACTCGATGAGGGCGCGGTGGCCCCCGGTGCGCGGCCGCGCGGCGTCGAGCGCGTCGCAGATCGCGCGCACCACGTCGAGGTTGCGCCGCTCGGAGCCGCCGCCCACGTTGTAGGTCTCGCCCGGGCGCCCGCGCGCGAGCGCCACGCGGATCGCCTCGCAATGGTCGCCCACGTACAGCCAGTCGCGCACCTGGCGCCCGTCGCCGTACACCGGCAGCCGCCCACCCTCGAGCGCATTGGCGATCATCAGCGGGATCAGCTTCTCGGGAAACTGGAAGGGCCCGTAGTTGTTCGAGCAGTTGGTCGTGACCGCCGGGAAGCCGTAGGTGTGGTGATAGGCGCGCACCAGGTGGTCCGAGCCCGCTTTCGAGGCGGAATAGGGACTGTTGGGCGCGTACGGCGTGGTCTCCGAAAACGCGGGATCGGACTCGGAGAGCGATCCGAAGACCTCGTCGGTGGACACGTGCAGGAAACGGAAGTCGCGTTTCGCGTCGCTTCCCAGGCCCTCCCACCAGGCACGCGACGCGTCCAGCAGCTCGAAAGTCCCCACCATGTTGGTCTGCACGAAAGCCGCGGGGCCGTGGATCGAGCGGTCGACGTGGCTCTCGGCGGCGAAATGCACCACCGCGCGCGGGCGGTGCTCGGCGAAGAGGCGCGCGATGAGCGCCCGGTCGGCGATGTCGCCGCGCACGAAATGGTGCCGCTCGTCGCGCGCCACGGAGGCGAGGTTCGCAAGATTGCCCGCATAGGTGAGGGCGTCGAGGTTCACCACCGGCTCGGAGGCGGGCGCGGCGAGCCAGTCGAGCACGAAGTTCGAGCCGATGAACCCCGCGCCTCCGGTCACGAGGATCGTCATTCGGCCGCCTTTTCCAGCTCGATCAGCTTCAGGTACTTGTGGAACGAGTTGTTGCAGCCGATCACGATGTGCGCGAAGCCGGGGCCGCCGTCGAGAAAGCCCAGGCGCATCACGTAGAACTTCACGAAGCGCGCGAGCGGGCTCATGAGCAGGCGCCAGTAGCCGGCGCGAACCCCCTGGTTGAAGAGCGCCTCGGCGTGCAGCGTCGTGTAGCGGTTCTGCTTGGTCATGTAGGTGGCGACATCCTCGGCCGAATCGTGCAGCAGGTCGCCGTCGAGGCGGCCCACTTCGACGGTGGTGAGCACCGCCTCGTGAACCTCGTCATTGGACCAGCTCGCGTGCGCACGGTGGAAGAGGCGCACGGTCCAGTCGGGGTAGCCCTCCCCGTGCGCGAGCCAGCGCCCGAGGAAGCGGTTGCGCCGCGCCATGCGCCAGGCGCGATAGCGCGGGCTCGCGATCGCCTCCCGGATCGATTGCGCGAGGCGCTCGGTCACGCGCTCGTCCACGTCGAGGCAAAGCACCCAGTCGTTGCGCGCGATCGAGACCGCGTGCTGCTTCTGCCGCCCGAAGCCGAGCCACTCCTTGAGCTCCACGCGGGCACCGAAGCGCTGCGCGACCTCGGCGGTCGTGTCGGTGCTTCCCGAGTCCACCACCAGGATCTCGTCGGCGAAGCCGACGCTCGCCAGGCAAGGGCCGATCTGGGCCGACGCATTGAGGGCGATGATGGCAACGGTGAGGGGAAGCTTGTCGTCGGCGAGTCTCGCCACGGCGCGGGGCTATCGGGGCTGCGTGAGGCCGACATTCTACCCTCCGGGCCCGCGGATTAGAATGCGCCATGCCCGCGCCGCACGTCCTGTTCGTGAAGCTTTCGTCGCTGGGCGACGTGATTCACCACCTCCCCGCGGTCACCGATCTCCTCGAGCACCGCCCCGAAGCGCGCATCACCTGGGCCGTCGAGGAGGCTTATGCGGACCTCGTGCGGCTGCATCCCGGCGTCCGCGAAGTGATCGCGGTGGGCCTGCGCGGCCTGAAGGGCAATGTCCTCGACCCGCGGCGCTGGCGGCGCGTGGCCGAGGCGAGGCGCACGCTCGGGCGCGGCCGCTGGGATTATGTGATCGACGCGCAGGGCCTCCTCAAGAGCGCCCTGGTCGCGCGTACGGCGCACGGCACCGCCTTCGGCCTGGATCGCACGAGCGCACGCGAGCGCGTGGCGGCGCGCTTCTACGACGTGAAGATCGCGGTCGGGCGCGAGCGCCACGCCGTGGAGCGCAACCGCGAGCTGGTGGCCAAGATCTTCGGCTATTCGCTCGAGCGCCCGGCGCGCTACGGGCTCGTGCCCCCCGAAGCGCCGCCGCCCTGGGCACCGGCGGGGCCGTACGCAGTGCTGCTGCATGCCGCGAGCCGGGCTGCCAAGCGCTGGCCCGACGATCGCTGGATCGCGCTCGCGCGCCTGTTGGCCGGGAGCGGCTATGCCACGGTGTTTCCCGGCGGCTCGGCGGCCGAGCGCGAGGCGGCCGCGCGCCTGGCACTCCTCGTGCCCAACGCCTTTGCAGCACCCGCCATGGACCTGGCCGCGTGCGCGAGCCTGATCGCGCACGCCTCGCTCGTCGCCGGCGTGGACACCGGCCTCACGCACCTGGCGGTCGCCCTCGGCAGGCCCACGGTCGGGATCTACACCGCCACGCGCCCCGAGCTCACCGGCCTGCACGGGTCCGAAGGCGTGAACCTGGGCGGCCCCGGGGAGGCGCCTTCGGTGGAGGCCGTCGCCGCGGCGCTCGGCTACCAGGAGAGCGCCGAGTCCGCGCCGATCGAGCCGGCATGACGCGCTTCACCTACGCGCTCCTGTGGATCCTCGCCACGCCGCTGGTGGTCGCGCGGCTCTGGTTGCGCGCGCGGCGGCAGAAGGGCTACGGGTTGCGCATCGGCGAGCGCTTCGGCTTCTACGACCCCGCGCCGCAATCGCCGCGCATCTGGATCCACGCGGTATCCGTCGGCGAGACGCGCGCCGCAGCTCCGCTCATCGAGGCGCTCGCGCGCAGCCATCCCGGCCACCGCATCCTCATCACGCACATGACGCCCACGGGACGCGACGCCGGCATCGAGCTCTTCGGCGATCGCGTGGAGCGCGCGTGGCTGCCCTACGACCAGGGATTCGCGGTGCGCCGGTTCCTGCGCCATTTCCGTCCCGAGCTCGGCATCATCCTCGAGACCGAGCTGTGGCCGCGGCTGCTCGAGGAATGCGCGGCCGCGGGCGTGCCCGTC
Source organism: Burkholderiales bacterium (assembly GCA_031381925.1). GTDB lineage: Bacteria > Pseudomonadota > Gammaproteobacteria > Burkholderiales > Usitatibacteraceae > Usitatibacter. The sequence continues at coordinate 17,017 of JANMYH010000131.1, forward strand.
GTCCTTGCGAACGCGCGGCTCTCGGAGCGCTCCGCGCGCCGTTACGCGCGGTTTCCGGCGTTCGCGCGATGGGCGCTGGCGAACCTCGCGGGAATCGCCGCGCAGACACCGGCGGACGCGCAGCGCTTCGAGCGCCTCGGCGCGCGCGACGTATCGGTGACCGGCAACGTGAAGTTCGACCTCGCCGTGCCGCCCGAGACGGACGCGCGCGGGCGCGAGTTCCGCGCGCGCTTCGGCGAAGGCCGTGCCGTGTGGGTGGCGGGCAGCACGAGAGAGGGCGAGGAGGCGCTGCTGCTCGACGCGCTTGCCGCCCGCCTGCTCGAGCCCGGCGTGCTGCTGGTGATCGTGCCGCGGCACCCGCAGCGCTTCGAAGAGGTGGCGCGCCTCGCCCTCGAGCGCGGGCTCGCCGTCGCCCGCCGCAGCGATGACCACGCCGTCGATGCGGGAGTGCGCGTGGTCGTCGGCGACTCGATGGGCGAGATGCTCGCCTACTACGCGGCCGCCGATGTGGTCCTGATGGGGGGCAGCTTCCTCGAGTACGGCAGCCAGAACCTGATCGAGGCGTGCGCGCTCGGCAAGCCCGTGATCGTCGGTCCATACACCTTCAACTTCGAGGAAGCGGCCGACGGGGCGATCGCCTCCGGCGCGGCGATCCGGGTGGCCGATGCGCGCGCCGGGCTCGAGGCCGCGGCGGCGATCTCGCGCGACGCAGGGCGACGCGCGGCGATGGGCGAGAAGGCGGCGGCGTTCGTCGCGGCCCACCGCGGCGCAGTCGACCGCCTGATGGCGTGGCTCGCGGCCGCGCGAGCCGGCGCTAGCCGCGCGCGAGCGCGCGGTTGACTTCCTCGATGTCGGGCTCGGCGAGCTGCCCCGCGGCGGCCTTGAGGCGCAGCGTATTGAGCAGGTAGTTGTAGCGGGCCTGCAGCAGGTCGCGGCGCGTCTGGAAGAACTGCTGCTGCGCGTTCAGCACGTCCACGCTGGTGCGCACTCCCACGTCGCGACCCAGGATGGTGGAATCGAGCTGGCTCTGCGTGGACACCAGCGCCTGCTCGAGCGCGCGCACCTGGGCGATGCCGCTGGTCACGTTGAGGAAGCTCGCGCGCACCGCCTGCGCTACGTTCCTCTGGACGTTCTCGTAGTCCTGCTCGGCGCGGTCGCGCAGCGCCACCGCTTCACGCACGCGCGACTGCGTGAGCCCGCCGGAGAAGATCGGCACCGACAGCGTGAGGCCGATGCTGCCCACGTTGCTCACCGGGCTCACCGGGGGAAGCGCGGAATTCGGGTCGTCGACGCGCGCGAGGCTGCCCGACAGGTCGAGCGTGGGCAGGTGGCCGGCGCGCTGGCGCCGGACTTCCTGCTGCGCGATCTCGAGGTTGGCGCGCGCGGAGATCACGTTGAAGCTCGACTCGATCGCCACCTTCACCCAGGCCTCGATATCGTCGGGGCTCGGCGGGGCGAGCGGGAGGGGCTCGCGCAGCGGCGTGAGCCCCTCCGGCATCTTGCCGAGCAGCACCTGGAGCGCGCGGCGCTTCACCTCGAGGTCGTTCAGGTCCGCGATCGCCTTGGCCACCGACTGGTCGTAGCGCGCCTGGGCTTCCAGCGTATCGACGATGGTCGCGGTGCCCACCTCGAAATTGCGCTTGGCCTGCGCGAGCTGCTGGTCGATGGCGGTCTTCTGCGTCTCCGACAGCGCCACGTTGTCCTGCGCGAGCAGCACGTCGAAGTAGGCCTGGGCGAGCCTCAACCCCAGGTCCTGGAGCCCGGCGGCGAGTATCGCCTCGGCTTGCAGCACCAGGTTCTGCGCCTGGCCGATCGCGATCCAGTTTTGCAGGCGGAAGATCGGCTGCGACAGCGTCACCGCGATCGTCTTGGTGTTGTAGTCGCGATCGCCGACCCCGTCGCGCTCGGCGTGGTTGCGAAAGATCGAACCCGACGCGGCGATTTGCGGCAGGTAGCCCGAGCGGGCCTGGGGCAGGCGCTCGGTGGTCGCGAGGTATTGGGCGCGCGCCGACTGGTAGACGGGGTCGCTCACGCGTGCGTCGCGGTAGAGCGTTGCCAGGTCCGCGCTGCAGACCGGGGCCGCGGCGAGGGCGGCGGCGAGCGCGAGGGCGATTCGGGTCAATTTCATCAGTTGCTTTCCGTGGGTCGTTTCTTTGCCCGGGGCAGTCCGGTCCTATGACGCGCCGTGACGGGGCCGCGGATTCGCTAGAAGCGAAAACGCGGCGGCTGTGCGGCGTTGACGAGGGGTTTCACCAGCGTTTCGAAGAGCTCCAGGTGCTGGAACGACCCGGCCCCCGGGTGGCGGACCAGCACCGCCTTCATCACCGGGGCGTCGCCGAGCACCGCGAAGAGGCGCCCCCCGGGAGCGAGGCGCTCGAGGAATGCCTGCGGCAGGATCGGCGTGGAGCCGGTGAGCACGATCACGTCGAACGCGGACTCGGCAAGCGGGCGCAGGGCGCTGTCGCCCTCGAGGAGCGTCACGTTGGCGATGCCGGCATCCTTCAGGCTCGCGGCCGCGCGCGCGCGCAGGTCGCCATGGATCTCGGCGCTGGTCACGTGGCGGGCACGCCGCGCCATGAGCGCGGCGAGATAGCCCGAGCCGGTCCCCACCTCGTAGACCGTCTCGTGGGGCTGGATCGCGAGCTCCTGCACGATGCGCGCCTCGACCTTGGGCTGCATCATCGCCTCTCCATGGGCGAGCGGCACCTCGAGGTCGGCGAACGCGAGGCGCGCGTGCTCCGGCGGCACGAAGCGCTCGCGCTTCACCTCGAACAGCAGCTCGAGCACGACGGGATCGAGCACCTCCCAGGTGCGGATCTGCTGCTCGATCATGTTGAAGCGCGCTTGCTCGATGTTCATGGAGGTGTGAGAGGGCATGCGGGCGGGCGAAATGAATGCGGATTGTAGCAAAGGGGGTCCCGGCGCCGCCCTCAGTCCAGGGTGCGCTGGTAGCGCTTGAGGGCGGCGGCCGACACCACCAGCAGGATCAGGGCGAGCGGCCACAGGTGCGGGTAAATGTCCCCGAGGGTGCTGCCCTTCAGCAGGATGCCGCGCACGATGCGCAGGAAGTGGGTGAGCGGGAGCACTTCCCCGAGCACCTGCGCCCAGCCCGGCATGCCCCGGAACGGGAACATGAAGCCCGACAGCAGCATCGAGGGCAGGAAGAAGAACATGGTCATCTGCATCGCCTGCATCTGGCTCTTGGCCAGCGTCGAGAAGGTGAAGCCGATCGCGAGGTTGGTGGCGATGAAGAGGACGAGCACCGTGGTGAGGAGCCACAGGCTTCCCACCATCGGCACGTGGAACAGGTACCTCGCGGCGACGAGGATCACGACCACCTGCACGTAGCCGATCAGGATGTAAGGCACGATCTTGCCGAGCATCACCTCGAGCGGCTTGACCGGCGTGGCGAGCAGGTTCTCCATGGTGCCGCGCTCGCGCTCGCGGGTCATCGCGACCGAGGTCATCATCACCATCGTCATGGTGAGCACCACCCCCATGAGGCCCGGCACGATGTTGTACTGGGTGACGCCCTCGGGGTTGTAGCGGCGGTGCACGCGCATCTCGAAGGCGGGCTCGCCGCCGCGCAATCGCGCGAGCGGCCCGGTGAGATCGTGCTCGAGCGCGGTGCGATTGACTTGCTGCAGGGCGGCGAGTGCATTGCTGGTGGCGGCCGGATCGGTGGCATCGGCCTCGACCAGCACCACCGCATGCTCGCCGCGCAGCAGACGGTGCGAGAAGTCCTCGGGAATCTGGAGCAGGAACTGCACTTTTCCAAGGGCGAGGAGCCGCTCGCCCTCCGCGACCGTCGCCGGGTTGGCCACGATGCGGAAATAGCCGGTGTTCTCGAGCGCGCGCGTAAGCGAGCGCGTGAAGACACTCGACTCCGCGCTCACCACCGCTGCCGGCAGCGCCTTCGGGTCCATGTTGATCGCGAAGCCGAACAGCACCAGCTGCATCACCGGCACGCCGATCATCATCGCGAAGGTGAGGCGGTCGCGCCGCATCTGGACGAACTCCTTCATCAGGACGGCGAGGAAGCGGTGCAGGGCGAACATCGCGGGCTCGCTAGCGGACCGGCTGCGCCGCGGGCTTCGCGGACTCGCCCTGCCCGCGCATGAGGTGGATGAAGACGTCCTCGAGGCTGGGGGCCACCTCGCGCACCGCCATGGCGGGGCGCGCCGCGAATGGTGCGAGCGACGCCTCGAGGCCTGTGGCGTCGGTGCCGCTCACGTGCAGCACGTTGCCGAAGGGGGCAACCATCTCCACCGCGGGCAGCGCGCGCAGCTCCGCGATGAGGCCCATGAGGCCGGGGCCCTCGATCTCCCAGGTGGCAAGCCGCGCCTGCTCGATCACCTCCTTGATGGTGCCGTGGGCGAGCAACTTGCCGTAGGCGATGTAGGCGAGCGCGTGGCAACGCTCGGCCTCGTCCATGTAATGGGTGCTCACCAGCACGGTGATCCCCGCGTGCGCGAGGTCGTGGATGTGCTCCCAGAAATCGCGCCTCGCGCCGGGATCGACGCCCGCGGTCGGCTCGTCCAGCAGCAGCAGCTTGGGCTCGTGGATGAGGCACGCCGCCAGCGCGAGGCGCTGCTTCCAACCGCCGGAGAGCGTACCGGCGAGCTGTCCCTTGCGCGAAGCCAGGCCCAGGTCGTCAAGGGCCCTGGCCACGCGGCGCCTGCGGTCGGGAACCGCGTACATGCGTGCGACGAAGTCGAGGTTCTCCTGGATCGAGAGGTCCTCGTAGAGGCTGAATTTCTGCGTCATGTAGCCCACTTCGCGCTTGATCCGCTCGGCATCGCGCGCGAGGTCGTGCCCCAGCACCACCCCGCGGCCCTCATCCGGGGTGAGGAGCCCGCAGATCATCCGGATCGTCGTGGTCTTGCCGCTGCCGTTGGGACCGAGGAAGCCGTAGATCTGGCCGCGTGGAACCTGCATCGAGAAATGGTCGACCGCGACCTTGTCCCCGAAGCGCTTGGTGAGGCCCTCGACGTCAATGGCAAGTTCGCTCGAGTTTCGCGAAACCGTATCCAACGTTCGCTCCCTCTCCCCCGGGCGCCCAAGGAGTGGAACGTGGCGTGGGAGCGGGTTGGGGAGAGGGTCGCTCATGGCACCGTGACATCCACCGGCTGTCCGGGGTGCAACCGCGCGGCGAGCTCGGCGGCCGGACGCGCCTCGACCAGGAAGACCATCTTGGCGCGATTGTCCTTGCTGTAGATCACCGGCGGCGTGAACTCCGCCTGCGACGCGATGTACGCGATGGTCGCCTCGAGGCCGCTGCCGCACGCATCGCACGCGAGCGCGACTTTCTGTCCCACCTTGAGCGCGCCGAGGCGCGGCTCGGGGACGAAGAAGCGCACCTTCACGTTACCGGGCGGCAGCACCGCGACCACGGGCGAGCCCGCGGGCACCCACTCCCCGCGAACGAACAGGGTGTCGGTCACCGTGCCGCCGACAGTCGACGCGACGCTCTTCTGGCGCAGGCGTCAGTCGGCCTGCTTGAGCGATTCGCGCGCCGCGGCGACCTCGGCCTCGGCCGCTCGGATCTCGTCGGGCCGGCTCCCCGCGAGCACCGTCTGCAGTTCGGCGTTGATCTCCGCGAGCTTGCCGCGGTCGCGATCGCGGGCGGCGCGCGCCTCGTCGGCGCGGCTCTGGCTCACGAAGCCTTTCGAGACGAGATCCTGCTGGCGCGCGTAGTCGCGCTCGGACAGCCCCGCGGCAGCCTGCGCCTGGGTGAGCTGAGCGCGCGATGCCGCGATCTCGGTGGGGCGGCGGCCCTTGCGCAGGTCCTCGGCCTGGGCCTGGGCGCGCTTCACGCGCTCCTCGGCCTCGCGCCGCGCGGAATCCTCGTTCTCGCTCTCGAGGGCAAAGAGTGGGGTGCCTGCGGATACCTGGCTGCCGCGCTGTGCGTCGAGCTTCACCAGTGTGCCGGCGAAGGGCGCCGCGATGCGCACGTATTCTCCCTCGACGTATCCCTGCATCGCCGGGGTGGGGGAGTTGCCGCAGCCGGCGAGCGCGATGGCGAGCGCCAGGAGGAGCGTGGGGTGTCTCATGATTTGCCTCCTGGGGGGCGCTTGCGGGCACGGGGGCGGGGAGCTGCTGCCGGGTTGGAGATGGCGCCGAGCGCCAGCTCGATGCGCTGGTCGAGGGCGGCGTCCGACAGGAGTGCGGCGGTCATCATCCGTGAGCCCGCGGCGCCCAGGGCGCCGCTGTCGACCACGGCGCCGCCGACAAGGATCGGCATCGCGAGGCTCCCCGCGCAGATGCCCATGGCCTGGGGGGGCGGCATCGGCTTCACCAATCCCGCCGCCTGGGCGCCCTCGATCAGCCGCAGGATCATGCCGAGATGGCGCGGGAAATTGGTGCGCAGGAACTCGACCGCGATCGGCTCGCCGCAAAGCGCGTCGCCGAGCACGCGCGCGAGCACCGGGCGATTGGCGCGCACGAAGCGGCCCATGAAGCGCAGCGCCGCGCGCAGCGCCTCCATCGGCCCGAGTTTCTCGTCGGCCTCGAAAGTGAGCTGCGAATACATGTCCTCGTACATCGACTGCAGGAGCGTGCGCAGGAACGCTTCGCGGCTCTTGAAATGGTAGTGGAACATGCCGAGATTCACCCCCGCGGCCTCGGCCACCTCGCGGATCGACAGTCCCGCGCAGCCGCGCTGCGGCAGGAGCGCGCGTCCGGCGGCGAGCAGCGCGCGGTCGAGGTTCCGGGAAGGGCGTGGGGGCATGGCGGCGGAAACTATACGATCGTATAGTTAAGATGTCAAGCGGGTAGAATCGGGCATGTCAAACGACGCGCACGCGCAGCTCTCGCTGGCGCAGGACCTGCACCGGCGCGGTGAGGTCGACGGCGCCATCGCGGCGCTCAGGCAGGCCGCTTCGCTCGACCCGGCCCTGACCGCCGCCCACAAGAACCTGTCGGTCCTGCTGTGGCAGGCAGGGCGCACGGAGGAAGCGCGCGAAGTGCTGGCGCACGCCGTGTCGGTCCTGCCGGGGGAGGCGTCGCTCTGGGCGCGGCTCGCGCGCGTGCAGGCCGACCTGGGCGATGCCGCGGGCGCGTTCGCGAGCATCGCGCGCGCCGAGGCCGCGCAGCCGCGCGATGCGACCACCTGGGCGATGATCGGCGGGCAGTTCGCCGAGTACGGGCGGTGGGCCGACGCGGAACGCGCGCTCGGGCACGCGGCGCGCCTCGACCCCGGCGAGCCGGACATCGAGCTGCGGCTCGCCCACGCCAAGCAGGAAATGGGGCAGAACACGCAGGCGCTGCAGGCGCTCGCGCGCGGGATGGCGCGCGACCCCGTCCATCTCAACGCCGCCATCGACGAACGCCTCTTCCTGCCCCAGGTCTACGAGGATCGCGACGACCTCGCGCGCTGGCGCGCGCGTTACGTGGAGGGCCTCGAGCGGCTCGCCGCCGAATCGCCCCGGTGGACCGCGAGCGCGATGCAGGTGTTCGCGCTCAACCACCACAATTTCCTGCTCGCCTACCAGGGCGAAGACGATCTTGCGCTGCAACGTGCCTACTCCGGGTTCCTCGCGGGCCTCGTCTGCGCCGCACGCCCGGAGCTCTGCGCGCCGCGGCGGCCGCGCTTCGACGGCGGCCGGCGCCTGCGAATCGGATTCGCGAGCGCGATCTTCCGCGACTGCACCGCGGGACGCTATTTCGAGCGCTGGATCACCGGCCTCGACCCGCGCCGCTTCGAGCGCTTCGTCTACCATTCGGCCCCGGTCTCCGACGAGTTCACGCGGCGCATCGCCGCGGGCGCCGAGCATTTCGACACGCTGCGTCATGGCGATGCCGCCGCCGCCGCGCGCATCGCGGCCGACGATCTCGACGTGCTGGTCCACCCCGAGGTCGGCATGACGCCGCAGTCCTACCTGCTGGCGGCGCTGCGCGTGGCGCCGGTGCAGATCGCCGGATGGGGGCATCCCGTCACCACGGGCGGCGCCGGGATGGACTACTACCTCACGTGCGCGGCGATGGAGCCCCCGGAGGCCGCGCGACACTACTCCGAGCGCCTGATCGCACTGCCCGGCCCCGGCGTCGACTACCCGATGCCCGCGCCGCCCGCACCCGTGACCCGGGCCGCACTCGGACTGCCCGAGGGCCGGCGGCTCTACGTCTGCCCGCAATCCCTCTTCAAGGTGCATCCCGACATGGACGCACTCTTCGCGCGGCTGCTCGCCGCCGACGAGGAGGGCCTGCTCGTCTTCTTCCAGGCGCCCTCGCGCGCCGTGACCGAGCAACTGGGCCGCCGGCTGCAACGCGCCCTCGCCGCGCAAGGCAGCGCTCCTCGTGGCCAAATCAAGTTCCTGCCGCGCATGAGCGCGGAAAATTTCCGGCGCGTGCTGGGCGCCGCCGACGTGGTCGTGGACACCGTGCACTGGTCGGGCGGCAACACCAGCCTCGATGCGCTCGCGTCCGGCACGCCGATCGTGACGCTGCCGGGGCGGTTCATGCGCGGCCGCCAGACCGCAGCGATGCTCGAGATGGCGGGACTGCCCGAGCTTGTCGCCGCGACGCCCGAGGATTACGTGCGCCTCGCGGTGGACGTGGCCACCGACCGCGACCGGAACGTCGGACTGCGCGCAAGGGTGCTCGCGGGGCGCTTCGCGCTCTTCGACCGGCGCGAGCCGATCGCCGCCCTCGAGGTGGCGCTCCTCGAAGCGGGAGCGGGAGTGGGAGCGGGTTAGAACGACCCTCGCAACGGCTATACTGACGGTAGAAACGCAGGGGTCCGGGCGAGTAGCGTCTGGTGAGAGAGTCCCTTGGAACCTGATCCGGGTCATACCGGCGTAGGGAGCGTGCGGAGGTCCCCGACTCGTCGGGGCAGTGTCGATCAGCCACTGCCATCCGTGCTCCCCGTCCGCCGGCATTCGCCCGCCGCCACCACGAGGAGTCGCAATGAACGCCCACCCCAAATTCATCGCCACGTCGGCCCACGTCGACGCGGCCGCCATCCAGCCGCTGCCGAGCTCGCGCAAGGTCTACTTCACCGGCTCGCGTCCCGACCTGCGTGTGCCGATGCGCGAAATCACGCAATCGGACACCCCGGCCGCCTTCGGCGCCGAAGCCAATCCCCCGGTCTACGTCTACGACACGAGCGGGCCCTACACCGACCCGTCTGCGCGCATCGACATCCGCTCGGGCCTCGCAGCATTGCGCGACGGCTGGATCGCCGAACGTGGTGACACCGAGCTCCTCGCGGGCCCCAGCTCGCGCTATGGGCTGGAACGCCTGGCCGATCCGAAGCTCACCGAGATGCGCTTCGACCTCAAGCGGCGCCCGCGCCGCGCCAAGGCGGGTGCGAACGTGACCCAGATGCACTACGCGCGGCGCGGGCTCGTGACCCCCGAGATGGAGTACGTCGCGATCCGCGAGAACCTGCGCCGCGCCGAGTACCTCGAGGGGCTTCGCGCGAGCGGCCCGATGGGCCGCAAGCTCTCCGATCTCATGGGCCGGCAGCATCGCGGCGAATCGTTCGGCGCCTCGATCCCGGCGGAAGTCACCCCGCAGTTCGTGCGCGACGAGGTCGCGCGCGGCCGCGCCATCATTCCCGCCAACGTGAACCATCCGGAATCGGAGCCCATGGTCATCGGGCGCAATTTCCTCGTGAAGATCAACGCCAACATCGGCAACTCCGCGCTCGGCTCCTCGATCGCCGAGGAGGTCGACAAGATGACCTGGGCAATCCGCTGGGGCGGCGACACCGTCATGGACCTGTCGACCGGCAAGCACATCCACGAGACGCGCGAGTGG
>JANMYH010000164.1:0-13536 GCA_031381925.1 Burkholderiales bacterium
GCACTGCGCATCGACGGCAAGAAGGTCACCCGGTCCAACGAGGTCGAAGTGCGCGGGCTCCCCGAGGGCGTGGTGTTCAGCAACGACGGGCGCTACATCTACGTCGGCAACTACATCGACCGCGACGTCTCGATCCTGCGCGTCGACGGCGACCAGATCGTCAACACCGGCAAGTCGCTGCAGCTGCCGGGCCAGCCGGCGTCGATGCGCGGACGCGCGCGCTGAGTCGAGCGGGAGGCGGGCGTGATACCCCGTATAATTCGGCCGATGGAAGCCGACCGCCTCAACATCATCGAGAATTCCCTCCACGACCTCGCGACTCGCGCGCACGAGCTGCGGAGGTATCTTTGACTATGATTCGAAGAAGTCGCGCCTGATCGAAGTCGCCCGGATCCTCGAGGACCCGGGCATCTGGAACGACTCGAAGAAGGCCCAGGACCTCGGCAAGGAGCGCCGCGCCCTCGAGGACACCGTCGCCAGCATCGAGAAGATCGATTCGGGCCTGAAGGACTCGGGCGAGCTCTTCGCGCTCGCCAAGGGCGAGGGCGACGACGACACCCTGAATTCCATCGCCGCCGACGTGAACGGCATCGAGCGCCTGGTGGCGGACCTCGAATTCCGCCGCATGTTCTCCGATCCCATGGATCCCAACAGCTGCTTCGTCGACATCAACGCGGGCCAGGGCGGGACGGAGGCCCAGGACTGGACGCAGATGCTGCTGCGCATGTACCTCAAGTACTGCGACCGGAAGGGCTTCAAGACCGAGCTGCTCGAGGAGAGCGCAGGCGAGGTGGCGGGGCTCAAGAGCGCCTCGATCAAGGTGATCGCGCCTTACGCCTACGGCCACTTCCGCACCGAGAACGGCATCCACCGGCTGGTGCGCAAGTCACCGTTCGACTCCAACGCGCGCCGCCACACCTCCTTCGCGAGCGTGTTCGTCTATCCGGAAGTCGACGAGACGATCGAGATCGACATCAACCCCGCGGACCTGCGGATCGACACCTATCGTGCTTCGGGCGCCGGCGGGCAGCACGTGAACAAGACCGATTCCGCGGTGCGCATCACGCACCTTCCGACCAACATCGTCGTGTCTTCGCAGAACGACCGCTCGCAGCACCGCAACCGCGCCGAGGCGATGGCGATGCTCAAAAGCAAGCTCTACGAGCTCGAGCTGCGCAAGCAGAACGAGAAGAAGCAGGAGCGCGAGGACACCAAGACCGACATCGGCTGGGGCCACCAGATCCGCTCGTACGTGCTCGACCAGTCGCGCATCAAGGACCTTCGCACCAACGTGGAAGTCGGCAACACGCAGTCGGTGTTGGACGGCGACCTCGATCCGTTCATCACCGCCAGCCTCAAACAGGGAGTCTAGGTAAATGATCCGCCACACCGCACGGCCCGCGCTCGCTGCGCTCGCCCTCGCCTTCTCCATGAACGCCGCCACCGAGCCCGTTGCACCGGTGATGTCCTCCGTGCGCGCGCACCAGCAGCCGTTCCTCGACACGCTGAAGAACCTGGTCAACATCGAGTCGGGCAGCGATGACCGCGAGGGGCTGGACCGGATCTCGGAGCTCATTGCCAGCGAGCTGAAGGCGCTCGCTGGGGAGGTGCGTTTCATCGAGCCGCCCGCGAACTCCTACCGGATGCACGACACGCCGCCGAAGATCGGCCGGATGGTGCAGGCGACATTCAAGGGGACCGGCACGAAGAAAATCATGCTCATCGCGCACATGGACACCGTCTATCGCCGCGGAATGCTCGCCCGCCAGCCGTTCCGCGTCGATGCCGAGAAAGCCTATGGCCTCGCGATCTCGGACGACAAGCAGGGTGTGGCGATGATCATCCACTCCATCGGGGTGTTGAAGGACCTGGGCTTCCGCGAGTACGGGACGCTCACGGTACTGATCAATGCCGACGAGGAGGTCAGCTCGCCCGGCTCGCGCCACGAGCTTGCCCGCCTGGGTGCCGAGCACGACGTCACGATGTCCTTCGAGGCCTCGCGCGCCGCGTCCGACAAGGTCTCGCTCGCCACCTCGGGCGTGGGCAGCGTGCTCATCAAGGTGAAGGGAAAGGCCTCGCACTCGGGCTCCGGCCCCGAGCGCGGCATCAACGCGCTGGTGGAGCTTGCCAACCAGGTGTTGCTCATGAAGGACCTCGGCCCGCGCGGCGACGGCATGCAGCTCAACTGGACCGGCGCGCACGCCGGCAGCGGCTCCCACAACGTGATCCCCGAGTCCGCCGAAGCCCATGCCGATGTCCGCGTGGAGCGGGCCGACAGCTTCGATCGCATGGAGAAAGCGGTGCAGGAGCGCATGCAGAAGCAGATCGTCCCCGACGCGAAGGTGGAACTGGTGTTCGAGCGCCGCCGTCCGCCGCTAATCCTGGGTGAAGCCTCGCGCGCCGTGGCGGAGCACGCGAAGAGGGTTTACGCGGAGCTCGGCAAGGCGCTGGTCGTCGACCTCCTTGCCGAAGGCGGCGGCACCGATGCCGCATTCGCCGCGCTCAATACGAAGAACGCCGTGGTCGAACGCTTTGGCGTGCAGGGCTATGGCGGCCATACTGCCGACGACGAATGGATCATCCTCGCCAGCATCGAGCCGCGCCTCTACCTCACGGCGCGGATGATCATCGACCTCTCGCTCGGAAAAGTATCGGCCCCATGAGCACCCCCGACAGCACCAACACCCCACAGGTCCCGGTCGACGAGAACCAGATCATCGCGGAGCGCAGGGCAAAGCTCGCCAGGCTGCGTGAAGGCGGCCAGGCATTCCCCAATGACTTCCGGCGCAAGGACCTGGCAGCCGACCTGCACGCCGCCCACGGCGCGGAGACCAAGGAGGGGCTCGAGCCCCAGGGGATCGGGGCCACCGTCGCCGGACGCATGATGCTCAAGCGCGTCATGGGCAAGGCGTCGTTCGCAACCTTGCAGGACATGAGTGGCCAGATCCAGATCTACGTGAACAACGACGTGACCGGCGCCGAGGCCCACGAAGCCTTCAAGCACTGGGACCTTGGCGACATCCTCGGCGTCGAGGGCACGGTCTTCAAGACCAACAAGGGCGAGCTCTCGGTGCACGCCACGAAGCTGCGGCTCCTCTCGAAGGCGCTTCGCCCCCTCCCCGACAAGTTCCACGGGCTCACCGACATGGAGAGCCGCTATCGCCAGCGCTACGTGGACCTGATCGTGAATCCCGAGTCCCGCGAGACCTTCATCAAGCGCTCGCGCCTGGTCCAGGCGATGCGCGAGTTCTTCGTCGCACGCGGCTACCTCGAGGTCGAGACCCCGATGCTGCAGCCGATCCCGGGCGGCGCGGCGGCGCGGCCCTTCAAGACGCACCACAACGCGCTCGACCAGGACATGTACCTTCGCATCGCCCCGGAGCTGTATCTCAAGCGGCTCACCGTGGGCGGGCTCGAGAAGGTCTTCGAGATCAACCGCAACTTCAGGAACGAGGGAATCTCGACGCGCCACAATCCCGAGTTCACGATGCTCGAGTTCTACGAGGCCTACCAGGACTACCACTACCTGATGGACCTGACCGAGACGATGCTGCGCGAGCTGGCGCAGAAGGTCCTCGGGACGACCGCCCTCACCTACCAGGGGGCCACCGTCGACCTCGGCAAGCGCTTCGACCGCCTCACCATGGCGCAGGCCATCGCCAAGTACAACCCGCAATACGCGCTGGCGGACCTCGGGCGCGCGGAGTTCCTGCGCACTGCCCTCACGCCCTTCAAGGTAGAGGTGTTCGCGACCGACGGGCTGGGGATGCTGCAGCTGAAGCTCTTCGAGGCCACGACCGAGGAGAAGCTGGTCGAGCCCACCTTCATCATCGCGCATCCCGTGGACGTGTCGCCGCTCGCGCGTGCCAACGACGCCGACCCCGCGGTGACCGACCGCTTCGAGCTCTTCATCACCGGGCGCGAGATCGCCAACGGATTCTCCGAGCTGAACGATCCGGAGGACCAGGCCGCCCGCTTCGCCGCACAAGCCGTCGCCAAGGACGCGGGCGACGAGGAAGCCATGTACTACGACGCCGACTACATCCGCGCGCTCGAGTACGGCCTGCCGCCGACGGCGGGCGAAGGGATCGGCATCGACCGCCTCGCGATGCTCTTCACCGACAGCGCCTCGATCCGCGACGTGATCCTCTTCCCGCAGCTCAAGTCGACCGACAGCTAGCCCTCACCGCCGGAATTCGATCTCCGCATCGAACTGCCGGCCCGCGGTTCCTGCAGGGAATTTCCATCGCGACAGCGTCTCGGTCACGGCGCGGTTGAAATACCCCGCGGGCCGCGCCTCGACGATGCGCACCGCGGAGACATTTCCCTCGGCGTCGATGGCGAGTTGCGCCCGTACGTGGCCCTCGGTGAGGCCCGCCTGCGCGGCCTCGGGCGGGAACGCCGGCACCTCATGGGAAATGGGAAGCATCGGCGCCACGGAAGGCGCGGCCGCAACCTTGAATACCGCGGGCGGGGGCGCAGCCGCCGCGAGCGCAGGTTGCATCGGCGCCATCGCGGGTATCGGCGCTGCGCTCATCGCGGCATGCGTGGGCTGCGGGACCGGCTCGGTGGCGGTCAGCGGCCGCGCCGCGGCCCCTACATCGGAAGACACTGCCGACTCAGGCACCATCGCGATAACCGCCGACGGCGGGTACGAATAGATCTTGCCCTTCGAATGCTTGTCGGCCGCATTCACCGCGCCACCGAGGAGCGCACCGCCGCCCACCACGCCGGCGTACATCAGCGGGCCGAACACCGGGACCGCCAGCAGCGGCAGCGCGGCCACCGCGCCCATGGCGCCGCCGGTGACGACACCCGTGGCCGCGGGGCCGATCACGTCGCCCGTGGATTCGAGCGAGCGCATCGCGATGCGATAGCCCGGGGCGAAGCACAGGACCTCGAGCGGGCGTGCCGAGCGGATCACTTCCGCCACCCCGGGGGCGAGAATCTCGCTGTTGCCGCGGTCGTTCTTCACGCCGCAACGCGCGCTCACGCCACCGGCGGGACCCACGGTATCGATGCGGACGATCTGTACCGCGTCGAAGTCCTGCACCGCGGGCGCCGCTTCCTTCTTCTCCGGGCCAGCCGCGCAGGCCGCGAGAATCACGGCTGCGCCGATCCCGGCATCGCGTCGAAACTCCATGTGCGCTTCCCCCAGTCGTCGTGTCCCCGGCTTTTTCGCCGATTATCCTCTCCCTGGACGTCCGGCGCAGGGGCGGCTCGGGAACCCCTGCGTGCTATGATTTTTTACGCTGATCGAGACACGCAACTCAGGAGGAACGATGGACAGCATCAATGGATTGCTCGGCGCCGCAGCGACATCGCTCGCGGTGATGTTCGCGCCCGCTGTGTACGCCGCCTGCAAGGACTGCGGCACGGTGGTCGACCTGAAGACGGTGAAGAAGGCGGGCGAAGGCAGCGGCTTGGGTGCGGTTCTTGGCGGCGTCGCGGGCGGCGTTGTCGGCCATCAGATCGGCAGCGGCCGCGGCAATGACGTGGCGACGGTTGCGGGCGCGGCGGGTGGCGCCTACGCGGGCCACCAGATCGAGAAGAACCAGAAATCGAGCACCAGCCATCAGGTGATCGTGAAGCTCGACGACGGTGGAACGCGAACCTTCACCTACCCCAATGCAACGAGCTATCGCGTCGGCGACAAGGTGAAGATCGTCGACAAGCGCCTTACCCGCCAGTAGCCGGCACGTTGCTGCTGTTCGCGGAGCTCATCGCCACCGGGGCGCTCGCCGCCGCCCTGCTGCTCATCGGGACCATCATGGCGGTGCGCGCACTGCGCCGCTGGCGGCATGCGCGGCTGCGGCGGGTCGAGGAGCAATGGCGAGGAGCGCTCCAGCAGGCGGCGGAAGACCCGCACGCCGCGCGGCTCGAGCCGATCGTCGCGCTCGACCTCCCGTATTTCCTCGCGCTCTGGAACCACTCGCAGGAGGTCCAGTCGGGCGAAGGCGTGAACCGGCTCGGCACTTTCCTCGGCCTGCACGGCCTGGACGCGCGTGCGCTGCACCTCATGGGCCGGCGCTCGGCGCGGCTTCGCATCATCGGCATCAACGCGGCCGGCCACCTGCGAGAGGCGAGCGCCTGGGCACGCCTCGAGAAGATCTCTCAGCAGCGCGACCCCGTGACCTCCTTCGCCGCAGCACTCGCGCTGATCCGCATCGACTCGCGGCGCGCGCTCGACCTCCTCGCGGCTTCGATCCCGGAGCGCGCCGACTGGCCACTCGCGCGCCTCGCCTCGCTATTCGAATCCCTCGGTCCGGCGGTCGTCACCGCGCCGATCGTCGCGATGCTGTTGCGCCGTCCACGCCCGGGCCTGGATCGCGTGGGCAAGCTCGCGCGCTTCGGCTATCGCGAAAGGATCGCGACCATCGTGCTCGGCTGGCTGGGGTCGAGCACGGACCCCGAGGTCATCACCGTCGCCCTCGACTACGTCGACCATCGCTCCGATCTTCCCTGGGCCCATGGCGCAGCCGGGCACGCCGAATGGCGCGTGCGCCTTGCGGCGGCGCGCGCGCTCGGTCGCGTCGGCGGGCGCGAGGAGCTGGCGCGCCTCCTCGAGCTCCTGCGCGATCCGGTGTGGTGGGTCCGTTACCACTCCGCGCAGGCCCTCACCCGGCTCGAGGGCCTCGAGCCCTTCGAGCTCGAGAACCTGCGGGAGAACGCGCGCGACGCCTTCGCTGCGGACATGCTC
This sequence comes from Burkholderiales bacterium, assembly GCA_031381925.1. Classification (GTDB taxonomy): domain Bacteria; phylum Pseudomonadota; class Gammaproteobacteria; order Burkholderiales; family Usitatibacteraceae; genus Usitatibacter. The sequence continues at coordinate 6,701 of JANMYH010000164.1, forward strand.
GGCCAGGCCCTGGCGGAAAGGCGCTGGACGTGAGCACCGCCGCGCACGCTATCGCCTGGCTCTTCCTCGGCTTCCTCGCGGCTACCCACCTGATCCAGCTCGCGGTGCATTTCGCCGCGCTGCGCCCGCTCAAGCGCAAGGTGACGCTGCGCGCGCTCCAGGACCTGCCGCCGGCGTACAAGGGGTTCGAGCTGCCGGTCTCGCTGGTGGTCCCCGCGCTCGACCAGGAGGCGACGATCGTCGACACGGTGCGCGCGCTGCTGCAGCTCGACTATCCGGAATTCGAGATCGTCGTGATCAACGACGGATCGACCGACGGCACGCTCGCCGCGCTCCAGGACACCTTCGACCTCGAACCGTTTCCCGAGGTCTATTGGCGCCGGCTCGCCACACGCCAGGTCCGCGCCATCTACCGCTCGCGGATGCACCCGCGCGTGCGGGTGATCGACAAGGACAACGGCGGCCGCGGCGACGCGCTCAACGCAGGGATCAACGCATCGCGCTATCCGCTTTTCTGCGCGGTAGACGCCCAGGCGCTGCTCCACCGCGACAGCCTGCGGCGCGCCGCCGAGCCATTCGTGGAAGATCCCTTCACCCTGGCGTCGGGTGCCGCGATCCGGCTGGCCAATGGCTGCAGCATCGCCGACAACCGCGTCGTCGGCGTCGAGCTGCCGCGCGGAATGCTGGGCCTGCTGCAGGTGTCCGAATACCTGCGCACCTACCCGTTCGCGCGTCTCGGCTGGGCCGAGATGCGGGGCGCGCTGGTGATGTCGGGGGCGATGGCGATCTTCCGCAAGGACGCGGTGGTGGAAGCCGGGGGCTTCAAGCTGGAAACGCTCGGGGCCGCGACCGAGCTCATGATGCGGCTGCATCGCCTCCTCAGCGGACGCGGCGAGCACTACACGGTCCACTTCGTCCCCGACGCGGTGAGCTGGAGCATCGCACCCGAGACATTCGCCGCGCTCCAGCGCCAGCACATCCGGCGCCATTGGGGCCTCGCGGCGAGCCTCCACGCCAACTCACAACTGCTTGGCTCCCGCGGGGCCGCGGGGATGATCGCGTATGCGCACCTGGCGGTCTTCGAATGCTACGGCCCGCTGGTCGAGATCGCGGGCTATGCGTTCGTGCTGGCGATGTACGGCTTCGGGCTGGTTTCCGGCGGCTTCCTTGCCGCCTACCTGGCGGCCTCGTTCGCCCTCGGGTTCATGGTCTCGGCGAGCGCGCTGCTCCTCGAGGAATACTCGTTTCGCCTCTACCCGCGCGCCGACCAGCTGGCACGCCTGATCCTGGGCGCGGTGGTCGAGAACCTGGGGTATCGCCAGCTGGTGGCGTTCTGGCGCTGCGTGGGGCTCGCCCGGTGGATCCAGTCGAGGATCGCGGCCAGCCCCGAGCAGCTGCGCGGGATTCCCGGAAGCGACCGCCCGCGACTGTAGCGGCCGGCGAGATGCGGACGTGACTCGCAGTGGCTGACATCCAATATCCTCGCCTTCTGTAGGCGGTGTCTGATTTTGGAGCCTGTGTGGTACAGCACACAGATTAGAGCTTCGGCGAGGATTACGATTCAGGCATGCACTCCGTTCCCGTCTACGACTTCGAATACTTTGATCGCAACTCTGGAGCGTGGAAGCGCGCGCCGGACTCGGCAACGAGGGAGGCGATTCGCGAAATGAATGTGATTATCCTTCCAGAGACCGAGCAGATGGTCCCGAATTCCAGGGTCGCGCGAAGCGGCATGCTGCGACGCAATTCCCTGCCCTCAGGGTGGCATTTCTAGCCCCCAACTTGGGGGCGGCTGAAATGAACTCACTGGAGCGGACGCAGTATCCAGTTGTTGCCGGGGCAGATGGAGTCAGCGAGCTGGTCCGGAAAGATCGCCCGGGAAGGGAGCTCATCGAGCCCGCGCTCATGGGACACCTCGCCCCGGTCATTCAGGGCGTAAGTCAGCAGGGTCGAGAGCGGCGTGCGCCGCAGAGATGACGGCGTGGGGGAGTACTCATCGAGAACCCAGCCGTGCTGGTGGCGGACAGCGTCCATCGTCTCCGGCGAAATCGTGAGCAAGCTGGCCTGCGGATACGCGCAGAACAAGGTCAGCTGCCGCTCCTCGCAGACTTCGCTCCAGAGCTGCTCCAGGCAAAGTGTGGCTTCTTCCTGCCCATCGGCCATCAGCACCGCCACCATCTCCCCAAAGGCCCGTGCTCGCCGCCCCCCCGCCTGGGCGCGATCGAGAATTTTACCGATGATATTCATGAAGAGAACGCGGTCGGGCCGGCCGTCGACCATGAAGCTTGCAAGCACTTCGCTTGCCAGGAGGGGGATATAGCGGCCCTGCCACCGCGCTCGGTCAATCTGCACGCGGGAGGCCTGCAGGCGGATCTCGAGCTCCTGCAGGTGCCTGGCGGTGGCGAATATCACGACTGCTTCACCGGCCTGCAGTCCGCAGGTTGCAAAGCACTCGAGGGCCTCCAGGAGCACGTACTCGCTGCCGTAAATCTGGAGAACATGGTCGGCCGTGCAAAGCCGGCCGTGCGGAACTAGCGTCTTTCCGGCCACGGCGCCACTTTTGAGCTCGGTGTCTCGCATGGCCGAGTATGTTCCGAGAACCGACCCAGCAGTGTAGTCATTCAGCTACATCTCGATTCCCGCGCCTGGGAGCGCCGATCCCCGATTCGAGCTAGCGCGGCTCGAGGCTCACGAGCTTGTGGCGGACCGCGTAGATCACGAGGCCCGCCAGGTCGTGGATGCCGAGGCGATCCATCAGGGCCGAGCGATGGGTTTCGATGGTCTTCACGCTCACCTTGAGCACGAACGCCATCGCCTTGGTGCTCTTGCCCTCGGCGATCATCTGCAGGACCTCGCGATGCCGCGCGGTGAGCGATTCGAGGGGAACGTCGCCCTGCGGGCTCGCGCCGCCGTCGACTCCCGAAACGAGGTGCCGGGAGATGCGCGGGCTGAGATAGATCTCGCCCCGCATGATCGCGTCGATCGCCATCTGCAACTCCAGCGGCGCGGCGTCCTTCACCAGGTACCCCGAGGCGCCCGACTTCATCGCCCGGCGCACGAACTCCTCCGAGGTGTGCATCGACAGCATCAGCACCCGCGCTTGAGGGTTATCCGCCCGGATCTGCGCGCCGGCTTCGATGCCGTTCATCTCGTTCATCGTGATGTCCATCATGACTAGGTCAGGGCGATGGGTCTTGGCCAATGCCACCGCCTCGCGGCCGTTCGACGCCTCTGCCACGATCGTCTGGCCGGGGACGCCTTCGACCAGGGCGCGGAGGCCTGCACGCATCAGGGCGTGGTCATCAACCAGCAGGATGCGCAGCGCACTCATGGCGCCTTCGGCATCTTGGGCATCGGGAAGACGGCTCGGATGATCGTGCCCTGGCCGGGATCGGATTGCACGACAAGGCGCCCGCCCGCGAGCTGCGCGCGCTCATCCATGCTGATGAGCCCAAGGCTCGAGGACTTGGGGGCGCGGCGCGCGCCCGGGCTCGCATCGAACCCGCGGCCATCGTCGCGGACCGTCAGTGTAAGGGCGCGCGCGCTCGCCTCGACCGCCACCAGGATGCTGGAGGCGCCGGCGTGCCGGGATGCGTTGCTCAGCGCTTCCTGGGCGATCCGGTAGCACGCGCTTTCCATCGCCTGGCCGAAGCGGCGGTTCAGCAGGCCGTTGAAATGGCACTTGATATCGATCCCGGTCGCGGCGCGCTGGCGCTCGACCAGCCAGTGAACGGCCTCCTCGAGCCCGAGCTGGTCGAGCTGGGGCGGGCGCATGTCGTAGGCGAGCTGGCGCACCCGCTCGAGGGTCGCGTCGGCCATGCCGATGCACTCCGACACCAACTTGGTTGCACCGCCGCCCAATCGGGGCGTTGACGCCAGGCGATGGAGACCGAACTTGAGCGCAGTCACGGACTGGCCGATATCGTCGTGGAGGTCGCTCGAGATACGGCGCCGCTCCTCCTCCTGGATACTGAGGACGCGCGCCGACAACACGCGCAAGCGCTCGTCCACATCCTTTCGCGCCTTCTCCATGGGTTGCACACGTTACGCCGGGCGGGCGGAAAACTCCGTTCGCTGGCGCACGGATACTCGGACCCGCTCTAGCCGGGGATTGCGTCCGCCTGCAGGTCGTGATCGAGCGCGTGGGTGACCTTGGCGCGAAGCAGGTCGCCCGGCCTTGCGCCCTTCGCCTTGCGCACCCGCACGACGCCGTCGATCTCGGGGGCATCCGCCTTGCTTCGGGCGATGGCGACCGCGCCCTCGACCTCGTCGACGAGGACTTCGAGGGTCGAGCCCACCTTGCGAAGCAGCTTTGCGCGGCTGATGTCTGCCTGCAGCCCCATGAAGCGTGCGCGTCGCGCTTCCTTGACCTCGTCGGGGACGGGATCGGGCAGCGCGTTGGCCTTCGCGCCCTCGACCGGCGAGTAGGCGAAGCATCCCACGCGGTCCAGCTCCGCCTCGCGCAGGAAATCGAGCAGCTCCTCGAACTCCGCCTCGGTCTCGCCGGGAAAGCCCGCGATGAAGGTCGAGCGCACGGTGATGTCGGGGCACGCTTCGCGCCACGCACGAATGCGCTCGAGGTTCTTCTCCGACGACGCCGGGCGCTTCATCAGCTTCAAGATCCGCGGGCTCGCGTGCTGGAACGGCACGTCGAGGTACGGGAGGATTTTCCCGTCGGCCATCAGCGGGATCACCTCGTCGACGTGCGGATACGGATAGACATAGTGCAGGCGCACCCAGACACCGAGCTCCCCCAGGGCCTGGCAGAGCTCCGTCATGCGCGTGCGGACCGGCTTCCCGCCCCAGAACCCGGTGCGGTACTTCACGTCGACGCCGTACGCGCTGGTGTCCTGCGAGATCACCAGCAGCTCCTTCACGCCCGCGCGGACCAGGTTCTCGGCTTCCTTCATGACGTCGCCGATCGGCCGGCTCACGAGGTCGCCGCGCATCGAGGGAATGATGCAGAACGTGCAGCGGTGGTTGCACCCTTCGGAGATCTTCAGGTAGGCGTAGTGCTTCGGCGTGAGGCGGATGCCCTGGGGCGGCACCAGGTCCATGAACGGATCGTGGGGTTTGGGCAGGTGCGTGTGCACCGCGGCCATTACTTCGGCGGTCGCGTGGGGGCCGGTGACGGCGAGGACTTTCGGATGGGTCTTGCGAACCACGTCGCCCTTGGCGCCGAGGCAACCGGTCACGATCACCTTGCCGTTGGCCGCGAGCGCCTCGCCGATCGCGTCGAGCGACTCCGCCACCGCCGCGTCGATGAAGCCGCAGGTGTTCACCACCACCAGGTCCGAGCCTTCGTAGCTCGGGGCGATGTCATAGCCCTCGGCGCGCAGCTGCGTGAGGATCGCTTCGGAATCCACCAGCGCCTTGGGGCACCCGAGAGATACGAATCCGACTTTGGGCATCTACTTCCGTGTCCGGGGCTTGCGCGCGGCTTTTGCCGCCTTGGCCGGCTTCTCGGCCGGGGCCGGCTCGCCTTCGGAATTCGCGGCATACGGAAAGCCGGAGAAGAGCTTGAGCGCCTGGTTGCGCAGGTCTTCCTGCATGTCGATCACCGCCTTGGCGCCCTTCTCGAGGTAGCCGCCCATCACGTTGGGCATCGGCTGGCCGGGAACGAACGGCATCTTCGGCAGCTCCCCGTAGATCGTCTGCGCCTGCTCCTGGAAGCGCTTCTGCGCCTCGTGGAACGCGAAGATCGAGCGCTCGAGGTAGGAGCCCATCAGGCCCTGCATCGCGTGCCCGTAGTAGCGAATGATGTTGGCGAGCATGTCCTGGGAGAACATCGGCACGCCGCCCGACTCCTCCTCGAGGATGATCTGCAGCAGGATCGCGCGCGTGAGGTCGGCGCCGCTCTTCGCGTCCTGGACGACGAAGTCCTTGTAGCCCAATACCAGCTCCTTCACCTCGACCAGCGTGATGTAGGTCGAGGTCTCGGTGTCGTAGAGCCGGCGGTTGGGGTACTTCTTGATGATGCGGGGCGTGGCCATGCGTCGCTCTTCCTAAGGAATGTTGCGCTACATCAAACGCGCGATGTGCGGGGCCGCGATCACGGCCAGCGCAGAAGGCTCAAGTGCTTCATTTTATTACATTTTGGGCGAATGCGGCAGCGCGATGCGCCGGGAGTGGTGCAATGCACCAATATTCTTCTTGACACGGTGCCACCCGCTTCCTAGAATGAATATGTTGCGCTGCACAAACCAGCCGCGCCAGTCGTACATAAAAAGGAATCGCCCGCCATGACCGCCCTCGCCAACCCGTTCGCCGAAATCAGCGCCGCCACCGTCGACGCGGCCGCCCGCGCCGCCCGCATCTCGATGGATGGTGCCGAGCGCGCCATCTCCGTCCAGCTCGAATACGCAAAGGGCGCCTTCACCCAAGCCACCCACACCGCCCGCGCGGTCTCCCAGGTGAAGGACGTGCAGGAGCTCGTCGGCCTGCGCACCCGCATCGCCGAGAACGCGATGGAAAACCTGATGGGCTACACGCGCAGCCTCTACGAAATCGCCTCCGAGACGCAGTCCGAGTACTCGCGCCTCGCTGAGGAGCGCATGGGCGCCTTCCAGCAGGCGATGTCGGAAGGCGTCGACCAGGCAGCGCGATCGTCCCCCGGCGGCAGCAGCGTCGGGGTGGCGGCGTTCAAATCCCAGCTCGCGGCCACTACCGCCGCCTACGACAGCTTCAGCAAGGCCGCCCGTCACATGGCGAGCTTCACCGACGCGGGCATCGCCGCCGCGCGCCCGGCCAAGTCGCGGAAGTAATACCCGACACCGGATCAACGCACTTACGCCTCCTCCTCCTTTATCGCATGACCGGATAAAGGTTCTAACCCC
>JANMYH010000190.1:0-6525 GCA_031381925.1 Burkholderiales bacterium
GCGCATCCAGGGCCCCGATGGCGCGCGCCCCGTCTGGTCCCACCGCCTTCACCTCGATCACATCCCCGCAGCGCACGCCCAGCGCCATGAGCGCGACCGGGCTGCGCGCGTTGGCGCTGCGCCCGCGGTAGACGACGCTCACCGTTGCGGAAAAGGGCCGCAGGGCCGCGGCCAGCAGCGCGGCCGGCCGCACGTGCAGCCCATGCTCGAAGGGCACGCCGAATTCCCGCCGCGTCTCCTCGGTGAAATCGCGGCCGCCCCGCGAGGCGCCCGCGCCTGCGGCCACTTCCATCAAAACGTCGCCGACCCGCACCGCCCGGTGGATGGTCCGACGCAGGACCGTTCCGGGCGAGGCGAGCACCACCGGCGTGACCAAGCTGGGCACGCGCCGCGCGAGGTCCCCCAGCACGAAGCGCAGCAGCGGTTGGCCCTGGCTCACGTGCTCGCCGGCGCGCACCAGCGGAACGAAGCCCTCGCCGCCCAGCTTCACCGTATCGATGCCGACGTGCATGAGGATCTCGATGCCGAGCGCGCTACGCAGCGTCACCGCATGGCGCGCGCCCTTCATGTCGACCACGTCCCCGTCGCAGGGCGCGTGCAGCACGCTCCCGGTGGGATCGATGGCCACACCGTCGCCCGCCATGCTTTCGGCGAAGACCGGATCGGGCACTTCTGCGAGGGGCAGGCTCCAGCCGGCGAGCGGCGCGGCGATGAGGAGGCTGTGCGCGCTCATGGCCCCGACTCGATGCGCACCGAATCCACGACCCACAAGGGATCGACCCCGTGCTGCGCGAACCGCAGGCAGAGGTCGTGGCGCCCGGGCCGCGCCGCGATCGGCGCGCGCGGCAGCACGGTGACACCCTGGGACGCGGCGGCCGGCGACAGGGGCAATCGCGCGAGCAACTCGCCCTCGCAATGGTCTACGCGCACCTCGAGCTCGCCTTCGCGAGTCTGGGGTTGCGGGAAGCGGATCTTCTTCACGTCCTCGCCGATCTGGAAGTTGAAGGGGACTTGCCCGACGGAGGCTACCACCGCGCTCGCGCGGTCGAGCGGTGCGGCGGGGAAGATCCAGCAGGGATTCTGCACGTCCACGAGGAACGTGGCGCGCACTCCCTGCACGGGACCGTCGTCCTCGAGCGACAGTGCGATGTGCTCGGTGCAGAGCCGCAGCTCCTGGCTCTTGCGCGTCGTTGCCGAGGCTGTGCGCGGCGGAAAGGGCCGCGCCGCGCGCAGCCCGACCGCGGCATAGCGCGCCTCGAGCGCGGCGAGCCGCTTCCGAAAGCCGTCCCATCCGCGCCGTTCGGGCTGCGACCAACCGAGCTCGGCGACGGCGGCGGCGCGCGGGAACGTCATCCACGCGACCCGCTCCTCGGTGCGGATGTGCTCGGTCCACACATTCGCCTGCAGCCCCAGGACGTGGCGCCGCGCATCCGCGGCGATCCCCGCCGGCATCGGCTCGAAGGCGTAGACGTCCTCGAGCGAGACCACGGCCCCGCGCCCCGGGGGCTCCTCGGGCGAGGTGCCCTGGCGGTTGTCGAAGTAGAGGACGGGATGCGCGGCGAGCACCGTGTCGTGTCCCTGGGCCGCGGCGGCCAGCGCGCCCGCGATGCCGCGCCACGACATCACGACCGCAGCGTGCGGCAGGCCCGGCTCGAGAATCTCGTCCCAGCCCACCAGCCTTCGGCCGTGCGAATGGAGGAAGCGCCCCACCCGCTGCGTGAAGTACGCCTGCGCCATGGACGCGTCGGCAAGGCCCAGGGCGCGCAAGCGCGCCTGGGCGCGCGGCGTTTCCCGCCACTGCGACTTCTCGACCTCATCGCCGCCCACGTGGATGTAGGGGCCCGGGAAGAGCGCCATCACTTCCCGCAGCACGTCCTCGATGAACGCGAATGTGGTGTCCTCGAGCGCGTAGACGTTCGGGTAGACGCCCCAGTCGGCAGGAACGGCGCTCGGCGGGCTCGCGCTCGCGGCGAGCTCGGGATAGGCGACGAGGGCGGCACTCGCGTGGCCCGGCATCTCGATCTCGGGAACGATCGACACGCCGCGCTCGGCCGCGTACGCCACCAGCGCCCGCACCGTGTCGTGGGAATAAAAACCGCCGTACAGGCGCGGCTTGCCGGTGGCGGGATCGACATCGGCCTGCGCCGCCGCGCCGGCGGGCACGCGCCACGCGCCGACCTGCGTGAGGCGCGGGTACTTGCGGATCTCCAGGCGCCAGGCCTGGTCGTCGGTCAGGTGCCAGTGCAGCACGTTCAGCTTGTGAATCGCCATCCAGTCGATGAACGTGCGGATGAATTCCGGAGTCTGGAAGTGGCGCGCGGAATCGAGCATGATTCCGCGCCACGGGAAGCGCGGTGCGTCCTCGATCACGACTGCGGGAACGCGTGCGCCGCGCGGCGCGGGCGCCATCAGTTGCCAGAGGGTCGTGCCGCCGTGAACGAGGCCCGCGTCGCCGGCCGCCGTCACCACCACGCCCGAAGGCCTCGCTTCGAGCCGGTAGGCCTCGCGCGGTGCGCTCGCATCGCTCGCACGCGCGAATCGCACCGTGCCCTTTGCGGCCGGACCCTCGCGAACCGCGAGGCGCAGCCCGTGGGTGCGCGCCACCTGCTCCGAGAAGTGGGTTGCGATCCGGCGTGCGGCCGCGTCGCCCGCTGCCACGACGATCACCGTCGCCGCGGTCACCCGGAATTCCCCCGCCAGCATCGCGAGGGAAGCCGGGTTCGGGACGATCGCGGGCTCGGCCGCGCCCGCGGCGAACGCGGCGCAGGCGAGTGTGGCGATCAAAGCGCGTCGAATCATCGATGAAAAAGAGGGCGGAACGGTTCCGTGTCCCGCCCTCAAAGGGGGCCTCACCCCTGGGAGCCTCTAGATCTTGATTCTCACCCCGAAATAGAACTGCCGCCCGTTCGCGTAGAAGGCGCGCGGCTGGTCCTCGTTGGCCCCGTAGTACTTGAGAACCGGGTCATTCAGGTTCAGCGCGTCGAGGTGCAGCGACACGTTGCGATTGAGCGTGTAGCTGAGCGATGCCGACAGGACTCCGGTGTCGTCCTGGTACTGCGGCGAGCTGCGGTCCAGGCCCACGAAGAACTTCGAGCGGTAGGTGTAGGCGATGCGCGCACCGAAGCCGTGGTCCTCGTAGTACGCGCTCAGGTTGTAGGTGCTCTTCGAGGCGCCCACCAGGTCCTTGATGCACGGGTCCAGGTTGGTCGTGACGGCGCAGTCGCGCTTTTCCTTCGCATCGGCGTGGGTGTAGTTGGCCATCACGCCGAAGCCCATCGGCAGCGGATGCTGCCACGCGAGCTCGAAGCCGTTGATGGTGCCCTTGCTGTTGGTCGGAGCCGAGATCGTGTAGGTGCGAAACGTGTTCTCGCGGATATTCAGCAGTTGGGTCTGGTAGGTGCCGAAGCCCACGTAGTTCGACAGCCGCATCGCGAACACGCCGGCCGAGAGCAGGGCGCGCGGCGCGTAGTACCACTCCCACACCGCGTCGAAATTGGTCGAGCGGATCGGCTTGAGGTTCGGGTTGCCCCCGTTGCCGGTGAGCGTGGTGTCGTCCGCGGTGATCGAGCCGCCCAGGGCGCTGTAGTCGGCCCGCGCCATGGTGCGCGCGAGCGCGCCCCGCACGATCATGTTGTTGCCCAACTCGAACTTCAGGTTGGCGCTGGGCAGGACGTCGTTGTAGTGGTTGGCGACCTCGGTCCGGTAGAACGAGCCGAACGCCGAGGTGGTGACCGCGCCGGGAACCTGCGGGCAGGGTGCGAGCGCTCCGCAGACGCTTCCCGGGATCGCCACGTTGACCGTCACGCGCTCCTCCGTGCGCACCAGGCGCACGCCGGCATTGCCGCTCCAGCCGGGGCCGTCGAAGTTCGCCATCACGTAGGCGGCGCTGGTCTTCTCCTTGAGCGAGAACTCGCCCGGCCAGTACTGGCGCTCGAGCGGATCGCGATTCGAGTAGAGGTCGCCCCAGCGCTCGAGCTCGCCGGGCGATATCTGCCAGACGTTGCGCGGCCAGTTGCCGCCGAGGCGGTCGCCGAAGTTCGAGGGGTAGGTCTCGCCGCTCCACGCCGGCAGGTTGGCGACGTTGAACGGATCGTTGGCCCACTTCGGTCCCTGCGCGACCTGGTGCGTCTCGCGCGTGTGCTCGGCCCAGCGCGCGCCGAACTTGATGTTGTTGAACGCGCCCCGGTCGAAGGCCCACTCGCCGTCGACCTTGCCGTACTTCTCCTTGTCCTTCGTCGTCGCGGGGCTCGCACCGAAGATCCAGTCGAGGGTCGTGCCGGTGAACACCGCCGGGTTCCCGCCCGGGAAGGCGACGTCCACCGGCGAGCCGAGCCCGTTCATGCTGTAGGTGGCGCCGGTATTCAAGACGTCGCCCTCGAACACCGCCTGCCTGGGCGTTTCGCCCTTGCCCGTGGTCTGGCCGAGCTGGCCGCTCATGGTGAGCCGCTGGGTGGGACGCCACTTCGCGTCGAAATTGACGAATTCCGTTTCGGAGAAGGTGCCCGGGCGGTAGATCTGGTCGACGATCGCGTACTGTGCGTTGGCGCCGGGCGCGCCCGCGTTCGGGAAGGTCGCCGCGACCAGGGTGCCGTTGCGCACCGTATATGAGGACGGGATGCGATTGTCGCCGCCGATCACGCGGCTGCCCCAGAACATCCAGTTGCGGTTGTAGTTGGTCGCCTCCATGTGCGAGCGGAAGGCGCTGAAGTCGAGCTCGAGGTCGGGCGTGGGCTTCACCTGCACGTCGATCAGGCCGCCGCGGCGCTCGCGCTCCTGCTCGAAGAGCGCCGAGCCGATGAGCGTCGGGTAGGCGACGTTGGCGAGGTCGGGCCGGGCGGTGGCGAGCGCGCTGCCGGGGGCGATGGCCGCGTAGCCGAGGATCTCCTGGCCATCGCGCCGCAGGTGGCGCTTCTCGGAGAACGCCTGGACCATCACGCCCACCGTATTGGAAGCGTTCTTCCAGTTGATGAGGGCGTTCAGCTGCGGATCGGTCTTCTTCGGCAGATCCGCATACACCCCGCCGATGGAACCCTCGAGCGTGACCGCGCGGCTGAACTGCAGGGGCTTGCGGGTGATGATGTCCACCGCGCCCGCCACGCCGCCTTCGACCAGGTCGGCGGTCGCGCTCTTGCGAATGATCACCTGGCTCACGAGCTCGGAGGGCAGGAGCGAGAAGCTCACGCTGCGTCCGACCAGGCCCACCTGGTCGAGGACGAACCAGTCCCCGGAGGCGACCGCGTGGCCGTTGATGAGCGTCTGCGTGAGGCTCGGGTTGGTGCCGCGCATCGAGACGCGATCGTTCTCGTCGAAGCCCCCCGAGCCGCCGGACTGCGAGCTGATCGTGACGCCCGGGACGCGCTGGACCGCGTCGGCGATGTTCTTGTCGGGCATCTTGCCGACGTCTTCGGCCGTGATCACCTCGACCACGGCGTCGGCGTTCCTCTTGGTTTCGAGCGATTTCTCGACCGAGGCGCGAATGCCGGTGACCGTGATGGTGTCCAGCTGCTGGGGCTTTTGCGCCTGGCCCTGCGCCTGGAGCGCGAGGCCGAGCAAGGCCAGCGAAACTGCGGAAGCGATGGGCTTTTGCGAAATCTTCATTTTCTCCCCCGAGGTAGCGTGTGGACCCAATGCCGTGCCAATCCATAACCACTCTAAACCAATGTGGTACCACTTTGTCAAGTGTTTGCAAATTGGTATTTCACTGGTAGCATGTTTGGCATGAATTCGCTGTCCGAGATCCTCGCCCCCCTGGACCCCCAGGCGAACCTGCCCCTGTACCAGCAGCTGCAGCGGGCCCTTCGGGAGGCGATCGAAAAGCGCGTGCTGGCGCCTGACGACGCCCTGCCGGCAGAACGCCAGATCGCCGCGGAGCTCGCGGTATCGCGCATCACGGTGCGCAAGGCGATCGACGGCCTGGTGGAGGAGGGCCTGCTGGTCCGCCGCCAGGGATCGGGCAATTTCGTCGCGGCGCGTATCGAGAAGAACTTCGCAAAGCTCACCTCCTTTTCGGAAGACATGCGCTCCCGGGGCCGCACCCCCAAGAGCGTCTGGCTCAAGCGCTCGGAAGGCCAGGTGACGCCGGAAGAGGCGCTCACGCTGCGCCTTTCTCCGGGCGCGCCCGTCTACCGGTTCCACCGACTGCGTTTCGCCGACGACGCGCCGATGTGCCTCGAGTTCGCCACCATCGCGGGCGACTGCCTGCCGTCGCTGGACGCGGTCGGCGTCTCGCTCTACGAGGCCCTCGAGACCGCGGGCAACCGCCCGGTGCGCGCGCTGCAGCGGCTGCGCGCGCTGCTGCTCACCGCCGAGCATGCGAAGCTGCTCCACGCCCGCGAGGGCGACGCGGGGCTGCTCGTCGAACGCCTCGGTTTCCTGCGCGATGGCCGCGCCGTCGAGTTCTGCCAGACCTACTACCGTGGCGATACCTACGATTTCGTGGCAGAGCTCAGCTCGCCCAGTGAATAGGCGCGATCCCGCCGACACGCTGATGTACCGGGAGGCAGGCGAGGCGCCGGCGGTGGTGCG
>JANMYH010000203.1:0-1621 GCA_031381925.1 Burkholderiales bacterium
ACTTCACCGCCCTCGCCCCTTGCGCCTTCGCCTGCTCCAGCAGCGCCACCGCGTCCGGCCGGCTCGGATGGATCGACGCGATCCATTCGAATCGGTCGGGCCGCGACTGCGCGATGCGCTGCGCATAGGCGTTCGGCACCGAGAAGGTCGTGAGGTCTTCGCGCTTCGTGCCCTTCTCGTCGAAGGTGAAATCGAACGCGAGCAGCATGAACCTGGCGCCGGGCGGGCACTGGTCCGCGAGCGCCACAAGGCGCGCCACCATGCCCTGGTCGAGCCGGTCGTCGTCGTCGCCCGCGCAGCCCGCGTTCTTGAAGAACGCATGGCGCACACGGCCCATGATCGAACGCGGGCGGTCGGAGTCGGGCTCGACCCAGATGCCGCCGCCGCTGCGCCCGTTGCCGAAGAGGTGCGTGTGCACATCCCAGACGCGTTCGGGACGCAGGCCGCTCCATGCTTTAGCGACCAGCGGGCTCACGCCGGCGGGAATCGTCGAGCGGCACTCGCTCATGAGGCCCTGCTCGAGGGTGAGGGGGAGCTTGCAGCCGACGAGGGGGGTGGCGGCGGCCATGGCGAGAAAATCGCGGCGACGCAACAGGGGACCCCCTCCCCGACCCTCCCCCAAGGGGGAGGGAGAAATGATGCGTCGCCGTGATTTTCTGGCCATGGCCGCCACCACCACCCTCGCCGGTTGCAAGCTCCCCCTCACTCTCGAGCAGGGCCTCATGAGCGAGTGCCGCTCGACGATTCCCGCCGGCGTGAGCCCGCTGGTCGCTAAAGCATGGAGCGGCCTGCGTCCCGAACGCGTCTGGGATGTGCACACGCACCTCTTTGGCAACGGGCGCAGCGGCGGCGGCATCTGGGTCGAGCCCGACTCCGACCGCCCGCGTTCGATCATGGGCCGCGTGCGCCATGCGTTCTTCAAGAACGCGGGCTGCGCGGGCGACGACGACGACCGGCTCGACCAGGGCATGGTGGCGCGCCTCGTCGCGCTCGCGGACCAGTGCCCGCCCGGCGCCAGGTTCATGCTGCTCGCGTTCGATTTCACCTTCGACGAGAAGGGCACGAAGCGCGAAGACCTCACCACCTTCTCGGTGCCGAACGCCTATGCGCAGCGCATCGCGCAGTCGCGGCCCGACCGCTTCGAATGGATCGCGTCGATCCATCCGGCGAGAGCCGACGCGATCGCGCAGCTGGAGGCCGCGAAGGCGCAAGGGGCGAGGGCGGTGAAGTGGCTGCCGCCGACGATGGGCATCGACCTGCGCTCGCCGCAGGCCGCGGCGTTCTACGAGGCGCTGCAACGCCTCGACATCCCGCTGCTCGTGCACCTGGGCGAGGAGCAGGCCGTCGCGGGAGCGAAGCGCCACGAGCTCGCGAACCCGCTCTTCGTGCGCGCGGCGCTCGAGCGCGGCGCGCGCGTGATCGCCGCCCATTGCGCCTCGCTCGGCGCGAGCCCCGACATCGAAGCCAACCCGAACCCCGACAAGGCGCCGATGGTGGCGAACTTCGACCTCTTCGCGCGCCTCATGGCCGACCGCCGCTACGAAGGCCGGCTCTTCGGAGACATTTCCGCGGTGACCCAAGTCAATCGCGCCGAGTACCTGCCGCGGCTCCTCTCGATGCG
>JANMYH010000223.1:0-19992 GCA_031381925.1 Burkholderiales bacterium
TCGCCTTCTGGGGCACCGACCCGAGGGACTGGTGCCCACCGACGCGTGGCTCGCGCGCTTCCTCGAGCGCGGCGAGCTCGTCCCGCCCCCCGACGCCGGTCCCCGCGAGACCGCGATGCATCGGCGCCTTTCGGCCAACCCCCTTGCCGCCGTGGCCCCCGAAACGCTCGCCGCGATCGAGGACGCCGATGCACGCGACAACTGGACCGAATTCCTGCGCTTCCGCGATCGCGTGCTCTCCTTTTCCACGATCGAGGCGTGCTATCGGGACCTCTTCTCACGCCCCGCCGTGGACCTCGCGCCTGCCTTCGTGGACGCGCTCGCGCAGGTCATCGTGCGCGCCACACTCGACGGCACCGAGGATCCCTGGCTGTGCCGCGCGGGCGAGATGCTGTTTCGCCCGCAGCGCGTGTCGTCCTCCGGCGGGCAGGTGCTCTCGGCCGATGCGGCGACGCTCGAGGTCTTCTCGGAAACCGGCGGCTTCGGCAACGTCGGGCGACTGCTGCGCCAGCAGAAAACCGCGCTTCCCGAGGTCAAGATGGACGTCCTCACACACGAGCACGCGGCGCTCTACTTCCTGCGCGACGAGCTGTACGGCTTCGTGCTCGACCTCACGCCGCTGCGCGAGGGCGCGCTCGCGCTCGCGCAGGTGCTCGAGCGCTGGGTAGGCCGCATGGCGGGGGTGCGCGTCACGATCGAGCCGGCAGAGCGGGTCGATGATGAGCGTTGGCGCTGGCACGTGGGCCTGGACGTCGATTCCACGGCGATCCTGAACGCGCTGTACCGGGGCGAAGCCGTCGCTGAGGAGGAACTCGAGCGGCTGGTGCTCCTGTTCAGGCTGCAGTTTTCCGATCCCGCCGAGGCGATACCCGAAATGGCGGGCCGCCCTGTCTACCTGGGCCTCGCATGCCGCCCGGACCGCACGCTGAAGCTCAAGCCCCAGAACCTCCTCATTAACCTGCCGCAGGCGGCCGCGAACTAGCGGCACGGGTAGAATTCACGATCACCACAAGGAGCAGTACATGAACGCCTCATCGATGCAGAACACCGGAACCTTCATGCTCGGCAGCGAGATCGAGCTCCTCATGGCCGAGCGCGCGAAGCTGCTGCGCGTGGCCGGGGCCGCCGCGCAGTTCGTCGCCGTGATGGAGAGCCGCAGCCTTCCGGAGAAGGTGGCCACCGAAGCGGAGATCCTGGCCGAGAGCGTGAACGCGCTCGCCGAGGACACGCTGAAGGATGCCCTCGTCTCGATTTCCACGACCGCCGCCTGATTGGAGCGACCATGAACCAGGACGCGTTCAACATGAGCATCCGCAAGTTCCTGAAGCACGTGGGCGTGCACTCGCAGCGCGAGATCGAGGCGGCGGTAGAGCGGGCGATGAAGGCCGGCAAGCTGAAGGGGCACGAGAAGCTCCCCGCGAAGATGACGCTCACGCTCGGCGGCACCGACCTCTCGGTCTCCTTCGACGACACCATCACGCTCGAGTGAACGACGCCGCCGCCGCAGCGCCGCAAGTCGCCTACGCGGACATCGAGGCCGCTGCGGCGCGGCTCGAGGGCGTCGCCCATCGCACGCCGGTGGCAACCTCGACGCAGTTCGACGCGCTAGCCGGCTGCGAGGCCTACTTCAAGTGCGAGAACCTGCAGCGCATGGGCGCGTTCAAGTTTCGCGGCGCCTACAACGCGCTCGCGAGCCTCGAGCCCGCTGCCCGCGCGCGCGGCGTGGTGGCGTTTTCCTCGGGCAACCACGCGCAGGCGGTCGCACTTGCGGGCCGGCTGCTCGGTGTGCCCGCGACCATCGTGATGCCCGCCGACGCGCCGGCCGTGAAGGTCGCGGCCACGCGCGGCTACGGGGCGGAGGTGGTCTTCTACGACCGGGCGCGCGGCGAGAGCCGCCAGGAGATCGCCCAAGACATCACCGCGAGAAAGGGTGCCACCCTGGTGCCGCCGTTCGACCATCCCGCGGTGATCGCCGGGCAGGGAACCGCGGCCAAGGAGCTCCTCGAGGACGTGGGCGGGCTCGACTACCTGTTCGTCTGTTGCGGGGGCGCGGGCCTGCTCTCGGGCTGCGCCATCGCGGCGCACCACCTTTCGCCGGGGACGAAGGTCATCGGCGTGGAGCCCGAGGCCGGTGACGATGGGGCACAGTCCTTCCGAAGCCGCAAGCTCGTCACGATCGATACCCCGAAGACGATCGCCGACGGGGCGCGTACCGAATCGCTCGGGGCGATCACCTTCCCGCTGGTGCTGCGCCACGTTCACGACATGATCACCGTCACCGACGCGGAGCTGGTCGAGGCGATGCGATTCCTCTGGGAGCGCATGAAGCTCGTGGTCGAGCCCACCGGGGCGCTTGCCACCGCGGGCGTGCTGAAGGCAACCACCGACGTGCGCGACCGCCGCGTGGGAATCATCCTGTCCGGCGGCAACGTCGATTTGAAGGCGATCGCCGCGCTCTTCGCTTGAGCCCGCTCCCGGTCCTCGGCAGCGCGATCCCGCGCCGCGAGAGCCCGGCGATGCGCGCCATGGGCCGTGGCCTGCTGGGACTCATGGGCTGGCGCGTCGAGGGCGCGGTGCCCAACCTGCCGAAATTCGTGATCGCGGTGGCGCCCCACACGTCGAACTGGGATTTTATCGTCGGCATCGCCGCGATGTTCGCGCTCGACCTGCGGCTCGCCTTCATCGGCAAGCACACCCTGTTCCGCGGGCCCTTCGACCCGCTGCTTCGATGGATGGGCGGAATCCCGATCGACCGCGCGAGCGCGCAGGGCGTGGTCGCCGATTCGGTCGAAGCGTTCGCGCGCATGGAGCGGCGCATCCTCGTGATCGCGCCGGAGGGAACCCGAAGTCGCGTGGCGCACTTCAAGTCGGGGTTCCTGCGCATCGCGCGCGGCGCGGGCGTGCCGGTGCTGCTCGCGTCCCTCGACTACGGGGCGCGTTGCGTGCGCCTCGGGCCTGCATTCGAGCCGGGCGAGGACATCGAGGAAGAGCTGCGCAAGACGGAGGCGTTCTTCGCGCCGATACGGGGCAAGCGGGCGCGCTAGGTTGGTGCGAGATGCAAGCCCGCGGCGGCGAGCGATCTCTGCAAACAGGCCAAGTCCTTGATTTCAATTGCGGGCGGTGCTTGGCACGCTTGCTGCTCAAGCTAAAACGTCGGCCTCGTGCCGGCGTTTCTCCTCCGAGAGCGGTTTGCCCCTCCCAGAAACGGGAGGGGCATTTTTTTCCTAGTCCGCGTACACGCCCGCCTTCTTGATGATCGGGGCCCACTTGTCGATCTCGGCCTTCAGGTGCGAACGCAGCGCCTCGGGCGTGGCGCGATTGTCGGCCACCGGCTCGGTGCCGAGCTCGGCGAACTTCGACACCACGCCGGGATCCTTCAGTGCGACCTTGAGCGCGTTGCTCAGCTTGTCGACCGCGGCCTTCGGCGTACCCGCCGGGGCCCACAGCCCGTGCCAGACCGCGACCTCGAAGCCCTTCAGGCCCGACTCATCGACGGTGGGCAGGTCCGGCAGCGACTTGACGCGCGTCTTCGTCGTGACCGAGTAGCCCTTCACCTTTCCGCCCTTGATCTGCGGGGTGGTATTGGTGGTCTGGTCGCACATGAAGTCCACCTGGCCACCCATGAGGTCGGTCATCGCGGGACCGGTTCCCTTGTAGGGGACCGTGGTGAGATCGGTCTGGATGGCGGACATGAAGAGCATCCCGCACAGGTGCGACGCCGCGCCCACGCCCGCATTCGCATAGGTGACCTTGTCCTTGTTGGCCTTCACGTAGGTGATCAGCTCCTTCATGTCCTTCGGCGGAAAATCCTTCTTCGCGATGAAGGTCATCGGCACGTCGGTGATGAGGCCGATGGGCTCGAGCTCTTTCTGGGGGTCGTAGCGCAGGTTGCGGTAGAGCGACACGCTGGTGGAGATGCCGATATGCATCAGCAGCAGGCTGTAGCCGTCCGGCTTCGCCTTGGCGATCTTTTCGACGCCGATGGTGCCCCCGGCGCCAGCCTGGTTCTCCACGATCACGGTATGGCCGAGCGTCTTGGTCATCGATTGCGCGATCAGGCGGGCCACCGTGTCGGTCGGGCCGCCGGCAGCGAACGGCACGACGATCGAAATGGTGCGGGTGGGATACTCCTGGGCCGACGCCGTGAACGCGAGCAAGAGCGTCGCGCAGGCGGTCAAGAGCCGATTCATCATGGTCTTCTTCTCCTGTTGGAATCCAAGCGGCAAGCGAGTGACCATTATAATCGGCCCGATTCCTGCGGATTTGATCTAGCTCACTTGAGCCTCCTCGCCCTGCTCGTCGCCATGCTGGCCCAGCACGCCTATCCGGTGCCGGGCCGGCAGCCGTTGATGGCGTTCTACGGACGCATGTGCCTGTCGGCGGCCAAGCGGCTGAACGCCGGCGACCGCAACTCGGGAATCCTCGCCTGGATCGCCCTGATGGGCGCCGTGCTGGTACCGGTGGCGCTCCTCGCGTTGCTCGCCGCCGCGATCCATCCCGTGGTGCTGTGGCTCCTCGACGTGGCGGTGCTCTATGGCACGCTGCGCTTCCTCGCGACCACCCAGAACCTGTCCGCGATCGAGACGGCGCTGCGTGACGGCGATGCCACCGGCGCGGCGAGCCGACTCGCGCAATGGCAGGCCGAGCCCGTGGAGGGAGCCGATGCGGGAGCCGTCTCGCGGCTGGCGGCCGAGCACGGGCTGCGAGAGGCGCATCACGGCACGTTCGCGCCGCTCTTCTGGTTCCTCGTGCTGCCGGCTCCCCTCGGCCTGGTGCTGTATCCGCTCGCGCTGCGAGCCGCGCGCAGCTGGGAGCACCTCGTCGAAGCCGACCAGCGCGATTTCGGCTGGTTCGCCGCCCGCGCGTTCCATGTGATCGACTGGATTCCGCAGCGCGCGACGGCGTTCGTGTTCGCGGTGGTGGGAAATTTCGAGGACGCGCTCTTCTGCTGGCGATCGCAGGCGTCGCAGTGGACGCAGCCGGAGGAGGGCATCGTCCTTGCGAGCGGCGCAGGCGCCCTCGGCGTGCGCCTGGGAGAAGCGATTGCGCGCGCCGGCGGGCTGGTGGAGCGTCCCGCCCTGGGGGCGGGGGACGCGGCGCGTGAAGACGCGCTTGCGAGCCTCGAGGGCCTGCTGTGGCGGGCGCTGATCGTCTGGGCGATCGTCTACCTCCTGGCCGCGGCCCTGCAGCTTGCCTAGCCCTTTTCGGCTAAACTTCCGCCAACAAGCGGCGTGCCCTGCCACGCCCGACGAATTTCTCGAGAGGAGCATTTCATGACCGTGATTTCCCGCGCCCGTGTGGCGGTCGCCGCGCTCGCATTCGCTTTCGCCGCCCCGACCCTCGCTGTCGATTCCGTGAAGTTGTTGATCCCCGCGAACCCAGGCGGTGGCTGGGACACCACCGGCCGCGAGCTCGGCAAGGCGCTCACTGCCTCCGGGGCGGTCAAGAACATCCAGTACGACAACAAGGGAGGCGCCGCGGGCGCCATCGGCATCGCGCAATTCGTGAACTCCGCCAAGGGCGATCCCAACGCCATGATGATGGGCGGCATGGTGATGGTCGGCGGGCTGATCCAGAACAAGTCCGCGGTCACCATCGACCAGGTGACTCCGGTGGCGCGCCTGACCTCGGAATACGAGGTGATCGTGGTCCCCGCCAGCGGCCCCAAGACCCTCAAGGAGCTGCTCGACAAGTTCAAGGCGAACCCGGGCAGCGTCTCCTGGGGCGGCGGCAGCGCGGGCGGCACCGACCACATCCTGGCGGGGCTGATCGCGCAGGAGGTCGGCGTGGAGCCTTCCAAGGTCAACTACGTCCCGTTCAAGGGCGGCGGGGAGGCGGTCTCGGCGATCATCGGCGGGCACGTGACCGCGGGCGTCTCGGGCTATTCCGAATTCGCGCAGCACATCAAGTCGGGCAAGATGCGCGCGCTCGCGGTCTCCTCGGCCAAGGCGCTCGAGGGCATACCGTCGCTCAAGGAGCAGGGCGTGAACGTGGAGCTCGCCAACTGGCGCGGCATCTGGGGCGCCCCCGGGATTACCAAGCCGCAGCGTGACGAGCTGATCCAGGCGGTGGAAAAGGCAGTGAAGAGCAAGGAGTGGAAGGAGACGCTCAAGAAGCAGGATTGGGACGATTTCTACCTCCCGGGCGACGCCTACGGCCAGTACATCGCCGACGAGAACAAGCGCATCGCGAAGATCCTCGAATCGCTGTCCCTCGCGAAGAAGTAATCATGAAAGCCCCGGCAGGGCAGGTCGCGGTCGCGGCGGGATTCACAGTCCTGGGCGCCCTGATCCTCTGGGGCTCCTTCTATCTGCCTGCCGGCGGTGGCTATGCCCAGGTCGGCCCGGGCGTCGTGCCGCGGGCCGTTGGCGTGGTCATGCTGGTCGTCGGTGCCTTCCTGGTGCGCGAGGCCTTCACGGGCGGCTTCCGGGGCGTCGACGAGGAGGCCGAAGTCCACCTGCCGATGGACTGGATCGCCTTCGCCTGGGTATCGGGCGGCATCATCGCCTACGGCGTGCTGATCGAATACCTCGGCTTCATCTTTTCGTCGACCATCCTGTTCCTGATGGTGGCCCGCGGCTTCAATAGCCGGGCTTGGGTCGTCAACATCGTGACCGGCATCGTCCTGGCGTCGATCGTCTATGGAATCTTCAACTATGGCCTAGGCCTCACGCTGCCCGCGGGCGTGCTCAAGGGGATCGTCTGATGGACGTCTGGGCACAACTGATGCAGGGATTCCAGGTCGCGCTCACCCTCCAGAACCTCACCTGGTGCCTGGTGGGCTGCATGCTCGGCACCGCAGTGGGCGTATTGCCCGGCGTCGGCCCCGCGGTCACCGTTGCCCTCCTGCTTCCGATCACCACCAAGGTGGATGCGAGCGGCGCACTCATCATGTTCGCCGGCATCTACTACGGGGCGATGTACGGCGGCTCGACCACCTCCATCCTCCTCAATACGCCGGGCGAGAGCGCCACCATCATCACGGCGATGGAAGGCAACGAGATGGCCAAGCGCGGACGCGCGGGGCCAGCGCTCGCCACCAGTGCGATCGGGTCCTTCTTCGCGGGCACGATCGCCACCATCGGCCTCACATTCCTGTCGCCGCTGGTGGTGGAGCTGGGACTCAAGTTCGGCCCGCCGGAGTACTTCGCGCTGATGGTGCTCGCGTTCACCACCGTATCGGCGGTGCTCGGGGAGTCCACGCTGCGCGGCCTCGCGAGCCTCTTCCTGGGGATTTCCATCGGCCTGGTCGGAATCGACAACCAGACCGGCCAGGCGCGCTTCGCCTTCGGCGTGCCGCAGCTTCTCGACGGCATCGAGGTCGTCACCGTCGCCGTGGGCCTCTTCGCCGTGGGCGAGACGCTGTACTTCGCCGCGAAGCTGAACCAGGTGAACGAAAAGCTCGAGTCGATCAAGGGATCGATCTGGATGAAGGCCGAGGATTGGAAGCGCTCGTTCTGGCCGTGGGTGCGCGGCACCTTGATCGGATTCCCCTTCGGCACCATCCCCGCGGGCGGCGCCGAGATCCCGACGTTCCTGTCCTATGCGATCGAGAAGAAGCTCACCAAGTACCCGGAGGAATTCGGCAAGGGAGCGATCGAGGGCGTGGCCGGGCCCGAGGCCGCCAACAACGCCTCCTCGACCGGGACGATGGTCCCGCTGCTGACGCTCGGCCTGCCGACCTCGGCCACGGCCGCGATCCTGCTGTCGGCCTTCCAGCAATACGGCCTGCAGCCCGGGCCGCTCCTGTTCGAATCGAATTCGGCGCTCGTGTGGGGCCTGATCGCGAGCTTCTACATCGGCAATGTCATGCTGCTGGTGCTGAACCTGCCGCTGGTCGGCCTGTGGGTCAAGCTGCTCCAGATTCCGCGCCCGCAGCTTTACGCGGGCATCCTCGTGTTCGCGACCATGGGCGTCTATGGCATGCGCCAATCGCCCTTCGACGTATTCCTCCTCTATGTGGTCGGCCTGCTGGGGTTCGCAATGCGCCGCTACGGCTTTCCCACGGCGCCGGTCATCGTCGGCATGATTCTGGGCCCGCTCGCCGAGGAGCAGATGCGCCGCTCGCTTTCCATCAGCCAGGGCAGCTGGTCGATCTTCTTCACGCACGGCATCTCCGCGCTGCTGCTCGGCCTGACCCTGGTGATCCTCATCGCGCCGATCGTCATCGGCCAGGTCAAGAAGCGCAAGCAACCACTGGGAGCGACGGGCGAAGAGTAGATGGGGCTGCGCTTCGACCGGTTCTATCGCTACGCCGACCTCACCGACCTCCTGAAAGGATTCGCGGAGCGCAATCCCGGGGTGTTCGCCGTGGAGTCGATCGGCAAGAGCCACGAGGGCCGCGAGATCTGGGTGGTGACCGCCGCCCGCACCGCTACGGGCGCCGCGGCGGACAAGCCCGCCTTCTGGATCGACGGCAACATCCACGCGGCCGAGCTCACCGCATCGACCGCGTGCCTGTATTACCTGCACCAGCTCGAGCAGGGCTATGGCAAGGATGCCGACGTCACCCGGTTGCTCGACACGCGCGCGCTCTACATCTGCCCTCGCATCAACCCCGATGGCGCCGAATGGGCGCTCGCCGACAAGCCGCGGTACATCCGCTCGTCCACGCGGCCCTATCCGTTCGACGAGGAACCGGTCGACGGCCTCAACGTGGAGGATGTCGACGGCGACGGGCGCATCCTCACGATGCGGATCCCCGATCCCAACGGTGGCTACAAGGCGCACCCGAGCGATGCACGGCTCATGACGCCGCGCGACCCGGTCGAATCCGGCGGCGAGTACTGGCGGGTGATCCCGGAGGGCGTGCTGGTCAACTACGACGGCGTCGAAATCCGCGTGAACCGCGACAAGCAGGGCATCGACCTGAACCGCAACTTCCCGTCGGGCTGGCGGCAGGAGTTCCAGCAGCTCGGCGCGGGTCCCTATCCCACCTCCGAGCCCGAGGTGCGCTCGGTGGTCGACTTCATCGTGCGCCATCCGAACATCGGCGCTGGGGTGAGCTTCCACACCCACAGCGGCGTGATCCTGAGGCCGTTCTCGAGCGAGCCCGACGAGAACATGCCCGCCGAGGACCTGTGGCTCTACAAGCTCTTCGGCAAGAAGTCGACCGAGCTCACGGGATATCCCAACATCTCGATCTTCCACGACTTCAAGTACCACCCGAAGCAGGTGATCACCGGCGGCTTCGACTGGATCTACGAGCACCTCGGGCAGTTCTTCTGGACGGTCGAGATCTGGGCGCCGGTGAAGGAGGCGGGGGTGCAGGACTACCACTTCATCGACTGGTATCGCGAGCATCCGCCGGAAGACGACCTCAAGCTGATCGCGTGGAGCGACCGGGAGCTGGCGGGCGAGGGGTACGTCTCGTGGTATCCGTTCGATCATCCCCAGCTGGGCGCGATCGAGCTGGGCGGCTGGAACAAGCTCGCGACCTTTCGCAACCCGCCCGCCAAATACATCGAGCGCGAGGTGCAGCGCTTCCCGGCATGGCTCACGTGGCAGGCGCTTACGCTGCCCCGCCTCGAGCTTCTGTCGGCCGCGGCCGAGCGCCTCGGCCCCGATACCTGGCGGCTGCGCATCGCGGTGCACAACACCGGTTACCTTCCGGCGTATGTCACCAAGCGCGCCCTCGAGCGCAAGGTCGTCCGCGGCGTGGTCTATGAAATCGAGCTGCCGCCGGGCGCCACACTCGCCGCGGGCAAGGCGCGCGTGGAGGGCGGCCAGCTCGAGGGGCGCGCGAGCAAGGCGACGCTGCAGGCCTTCCTGCCCAACCTCGACCTGACCGGCGATCGGGGCCAGTGCGAGTGGACGGTGCGGGCGGCCCCGGGAACCGTCGTCACACTCGCCGCGCGCCACGAGCGCGCCGGGCGCGCGAGCGCGAAAGTCACGCTCTCCTGAACGCCGCTGGAGCGGTGTAGGCTAGTTCGATTCCCCCGTGGCGATCACCGAACCCATGTCGAACATCCGCCCGGCTGCGGTCGCCGGCAGCTTCTATCCCGGCGAGGCCTCCACCCTGGCCGCCGAGGTCGCGGCCTATCTCGCCGCGGCTCGCCGCGATACCGAGGGCGCGCCCGCCCCCAAGGCCATCATCGCCCCACACGCCGGTTACATCTATTCCGGCGCCATAGCGGCGTCGATCTACGCGCGCTTCGCGCCCCTGCGCGGGAGGATCCGGCGGGTCGTCCTCGCCGGACCCGCCCACCGGGTGTTCGTGCGCGGGGCGGCGATCCCGGGCACGCACGCGTTCGCATCGCCCCTGGGCGTGGTCGAACTCGACCTCCAAGCCCTGGAGGCTTTGCGTGCGCTCCCCTTCGTGGAGGTGAGCGACCGTGCCCACGCACTCGAACACTCGCTGGAAGTGCACCTGCCGTTCCTGCAGGCGGTGCTGGGCACGTTCACGTTGGTCCCCGTCGTGGTCGGCGATGCGAGCCCCGAGGAAGTCGCGCGACTCTTCGATAGCGTCTGGGGCGGGCCGGAGACGCTCATCGTCGTGAGCTCGGACTTGTCGCATTACCTTCCCTACGACGCGGCACAGGTGCGCGACCGCGATACGGCGAATGCCATCCTCGGGCTCGACGCGCGCCTCGTTCCCGAACAGGCCTGCGGTGCGGCGCCCATCAATGGGCTGCTCGAAACCGCACGCCGCCGCGGGCTCGCCGCCGAGCTGGTGGACTTGCGCAATTCCGGCGACACTGCCGGCGACCGCTCGCGCGTCGTGGGTTACGGCGCGTTCGCCTTCCACACCCTGGCAGCCCGCGATGCCTGAGGGGGACGCGCGGGGCGCGGTCCTGATCGCGATCGCGCGCGGCGCGATCGAGGGCGACACCGAACCCGGTGGGAGCCGCGGCGGGGAGCACGCTTGGCTGCGCCACCCGGGCGCGAGCTTCGTCACGCTGCGAATCGAGGGCGAGCTGCGTGGATGCATCGGCTCGGTCGAGGCGAGCCGCCCGCTGGGCGATGACGTCGCGCACAACGCGCGCGCCGCGGCGTATCGCGATCCGCGCTTCCCCCCGGTGTCCCCCGGCGAGCTTGCGCGCCTTCAGGTGGAGGTATCGGTGCTGTCGCCGCGCGAGCCGATCGAGGCGGCGAGCGAGGCCGAGGCGGTGCAGCGCCTGCGGCCCGGTCTGGACGGCGTGTACCTCGAGTTCGAGACGCGCGCCGCCACCTTCCTGCCCCAGGTGTGGGAGGGCATTCCCGAGCCGCTCGCATTCCTGGGCGAGCTGCGGCGCAAGGCCGGGCTGCCGCCGCGCTTCTGGCATCCCGACGTGCGGCTGTCGCGCTACACGGTGGAGAAATTCGCTTGAGCGCCCGGTCGCACGACGCCCTGGGCGCTTCGCTGCACCCCGGCCGGTGGTGGCATCGCCTCGACGACGGGCGGGTGCAATGCGACCTGTGTCCGCGCTTCTGCCGGCTGCACGAGGGCCAGCGCGGGGCGTGCTTCGTGCGCGCGCGCGCGGGCGACGCAATGGTGCTCACGACCTACGGCCGCTCGTCGGGATTCTGCGTCGACCCGATCGAGAAAAAGCCCCTCAACCACTTCCTGCCCGGCAGCGCGGTGCTTTCGTTCGGGACGGCAGGGTGCAACCTCGCTTGCAAGTTCTGCCAGAACTGGGACATCTCCAAATCGCGCGACATGGACCGGCTCATGGATGCGGCTTCCCCCGAGGCGATCGCGCGGGCCGCCGTCGAGTCGGGCGCGCGCAGCGTGGCCTTCACCTACAACGATCCGGTGATCTTCGCGGAGTACGCGATGGATGCCGCCGACGCGTGCCGCGAGCAGGGCATCCTCACGGTGGCGGTGACCGCGGGGTACATCTCGCCCGCGCCGCGGCGCGAGTTCTACGCGAAGATGGACGCGGCGAACGTGGACCTCAAGGGCTTCACCGACGAGTTCTACGTGAAGCTCACCGGCGCGAGGCTTGCCCCGGTGCTCGACACGCTCATCTACCTGCGGCACGAGACGCGGGTGTGGTTCGAGATCACGACGCTCCTAATTCCAGGCATGAACGACTCGGCCGGGGAGGCGCGCGCGATGTCGAAGTGGATCCAGCGCGAGCTGGGACCTGACGTGCCGCTGCATTTCACCGCGTTCCATCCCGACTTCAAGATGAGGGACCTCCCGCCCACGCCGGCTACAACCCTGGCCCGGGCGCGCGCCATCGCGCTCGACGAAGGGCTGCGGTATGTCTATACGGGCAACGTGCACGATCCCGAGGGAGGAACCACGTCCTGTCCGACGTGCGGCGCCGCGCTGATTCGCCGTGACTGGCACCGCATCGAGTCCTACCGGCTCGCCGCCGATGGCCGGTGCCCGGACTGCGCGACCGCGATTCCCGGACGGTTCGAGGCCTTCGACGTGAAGCGCCAGTTCGGCCGACGCCGGATACCCGTTTCGATCGGCGCTACTTAGACCACTCGGGGTGCTGCTCGTGCAGGTCGCGGTGCTGCTCGAT
The DNA here is from genome assembly GCA_031381925.1 of Burkholderiales bacterium. Taxonomy (GTDB): domain Bacteria; phylum Pseudomonadota; class Gammaproteobacteria; order Burkholderiales; family Usitatibacteraceae; genus Usitatibacter. The sequence continues at coordinate 12,459 of JANMYH010000223.1, forward strand.
CAGGACCTGGTAGAACGACAGGCGGGAATTCGAGATCTCGCCGCGCTTGGAGGCCGCGATCACCGCGCAGCCGGGCTCGTTCAGGTGCGAGCAGTCGTTGAACTTGCAGTTGCCGAGGAACGGGCGGAATTCGCGCATCGCCTCGCCGATCTGGTCCTCGGTGAGGTGGAAGAGCCCGAACGACTGGAACCCTGGCGTGTCGATGATCGCGGTGTCGCGGTCGAGGCGGTAGAAGCGCGAAAAGGTCGTGGTGTGGGCGCCCGATTCGCGCGAGGCGGTGAGGTCTCCCACCCGCGCCACGTCGCTCAAGACCAGCGCGTTCACGGTCTTCGACTTCCCCATCCCGCTCTGGCCGACCAGCAGCGTGAGCTTGTTCTCGAGGTGGGGGAGCAGCGGCGAGACGTCGAACTTGGCGGACATCGTGATCAGCGTGTAGCCGATCTTCACGTAGGGCTCGAGCGACTTGCGCGCGGCCGCGTGCTCGGGCAGGTCGGCCTTGTTGAGCGCGATCACCACCGGCAGGCGCGCCGCCTCGCAGGCGACCAGGCTGAGATTCAGGAACGCCTCGCTCAGGGGCGGCTTCGGTGCCACCAGGATCACCACCTGGTCCACGTTGGCGGCGAGCATCTTCTCGCGCCACTGGTCGGAACGAAAGAGGAGGTTGCGCCGGGTGCCGACCCGCTCGATCGATCCCTGCGCGGAGCCAGTCAGGCGAACCTCGACGAAGTCGCCGCAGGTCGCGTCCTGGCGCTTGCCCTTGCGGGTGCAGGCGATCTGGCGCCGGTCGGCGAACTCCACCAGGAACTCGCGCCCGAAGTCGGCGACGACGCGCCCTTCGACCACGACCGACTCGCTCCTCTCGCGGCGCGTCGTCATGCCGGCGGGGTCCCGGCGGGATGGCTCGATTGCATTCCTAGATCTCGAACAGTGCGTCGAGCTTGGCTGCGCAGATGAAGTCGTTCTCGGAGAGGCCGTCGATCGCATGCGTCACGTACGCGACCCGGCACTCGCTGTAGCCCACGCCCATGTCGGGATGGTGATCCTCGCGGTGCGAGACCCACGCGGCGGCGTTAACAAAAGCCATGGTCTCGTGGTAGTTCCGGAAGCGGTAGGTCTTGGCGATCGCCTTGCCTTCGAGCGCCCAGCCGTCGAGCCCCTTGAGAAGGGCCTGCGCCTTTTCCGGCGTGAGGGCCGCGATGCCGCCTTCGCAAGGCCTGCATTTCTTGCGCGCCAGCTCGTTCATGGGGATGCGTTTCTCAGGTGATCGATGCGCAGTGCCGCGGGGGGATGCGAATCATACACCAGCGAGTGCAGCGGATCGGGCGTCAGGGTGGCGGCGTTGTCGCGGTAGAGCTGGGCGAGCGCGCTCGCCAGGCTCGCCGCCGACGCATGGCGCGCGGCGAACGCGTCCGCCTCGAATTCCTGCTTGCGCGCCATCAGGCTCGCGAGCGGCTGGAACGGGAAGGTGAACGCGGGGACCACGAGCGCGAAGCCGGCCAGGAGCGCGCCCACGTGCGGCTCCGGTAGGTGCAGCGCCTCGCGAAAAGCGGGTTCCTGGTAGAGCCATCCGAGGATCGCGAGCATCACGAGGGCGAGTGCGAAGCGGACCGCGAGCAGCCTCGGGATGTGCCCGCGCGCGAAGTGGCCGAGCTCGTGCGCGAGCACCGCCTCGATCTCCTCGATGTTCAGCCGGGCAATGAGCGTGTCGAAGAACACGATCCGCTTGGTCTTCCCGAATCCGGTGAAGTACGCATTGCCGTGGCTCGAGCGCCGCGAGCCGTCCATCACGAACAGGCCCTCGGCCCGGAAGCCGCAGCGCGCGAGGAGCGATTCGATCCGGCTGCGCAGCTCCCCCGCCTCGAGCGGGGTGAAGCGGTTGAAGAGCGGCGCGATCCATCGGGGGAACGCGACCACCAGCACCAGCGTGAACGCCATCCACGCGAGCCAGGTGTAGAGCCACCAGAGCGCACCGGTGGTCTCGAGGAGCCAGAAGACGGCGAGCAGCAGCGGCGCGCCGACCGCGGCGGAAATCACGATGCCCTTGGCGAGATCCGCGAGGAAGAGCCGCGCAGTCATCCGGTTGAAGCCATGGCGCTGCTCGACCGCGAAGGTGCGCCACAGGTCGAAGGGCAAGCCGGCCGCGGTGAGCGCGAGCAGGACGCCGAAGACGGTGGTGAGCTCGCGGAGGTAGCCGCCGCCGAAGAGCCGGGCGCTCGCAGCGTCGATCGCGGCGATGCCCCCGCCCAGGGTGAGGGCAAGAACCACGATGCCGTCGGCCACGATCGTCTCGATCCGCGCGAGGCGCTGCTTGTCGAGCGTGTAGGCCGCAGCCTTGTCGTGCGCCTCGAGCGGCACGAAGGCGGCGAAGCTCGCCGGCACTTCGCCGCGGTGCAGGGCGACATGGCGAGAATGGCGCCACGAGAGCCACGTGCGCCACGCGAGGGCGGCGACAACGAAGGCGGCGAAGACCGTGGAGAACTGGGTTGCGCTCAAGTGGCTTGGAGTTTCGCGAAGGGGCGTGACACAATCGGTGCGGCACCCCGAACAAGGATCGTATGGCTCAGGACAAGACACCGCTGGTCTGGATAGACATGGAGATGTCGGGGCTCGTTCCCGAGCGCGACCGCATTCTCGAGGTGGCCATGGTGGTCACCGACGCGGATCTCAACACGATCGCGGAAGCGCCGGTCTATGTCGTGCACCAGCCCGACGAGGTACTCGACGCAATGGACTCGTGGAACCGCTCCACCCATGGAAAGTCCGGGCTCATCGACAAGGTCCGCGCGTCGACGTTCACCGAGGCCGAGGTCGAACGCCGCGTGATCGAATTCCTCAAGCCCATCGTGGGCGAGCGCCTGGCCCCCCTCGCCGGCAACACCGTGCACCAGGACCGGCGCTTCATGGCGCGCTACATGCCGGCCTTCGACGCCTACCTGCACTACCGCATCATCGATGTCTCCACCCTGAAGGAGCTCGCCAAGCGGTGGAACCCGGGCGTGCTCGCGGGCGTCGCGAAGGAAGGCCGCCACGAGGCGCTTGCCGACGTCCACGAATCGATCGAGGAGCTGCGCCACTATCGGCGGGAGTTCCTGGTGCCCGAGCCGACAGCGCCATAGGGCTAGCCGGCCGCCCTCAGGATTCGCGGGCCCAGGCACGCGAGCGCTCGACCGCGCGCTTCCAGCCGGCGAGCCGCACTCCGGCGAGGGCGCGGGAAAGAGTCGGCTCGAACACCCGCTCGCGTGCCCACATCGAGGCGATCTGCCCCTCGTCCTTCCAGAATCCGGTGGCGAGTCCGGCAAGGTAGGCCGCCCCGAGCGCGGTCGTTTCCGTGATGCGGGGTCGCACCACCGGAACTCCGAGAAGGTCGGCCTGCATCTGCATCAGCAGGTTCGAGGCGGTCGCGCCGCCGTCCACGCGCAGCTCGGTGAGCGCGATCCCCGAGTCCGCCGCCATCGCCTCGATCAGCTCGGCGCTTTGGTAGGCGATCGCTTCGAGCGTCGCGCGCGCCAGGTGCGCCCGCGTGGTGCCCCGCGTAATGCCCACGATCGTCCCGCGTGCGTGCGGATCCCAGTACGGCGCGCCGAGCCCGGAGAGCGCGGGGACGAAGAACGCCCCGTCGGTGTCCGGGACCGTCGCGGCGAGCGCATCGATGTCGGAGGAGCGCGCGATGAGCCCGAGCCCATCGCTCAGCCACTGGATCGCCGCGCCCGCGATGAAGACACTGCCTTCGAGGGCGTAGTGGGTTCGGCCGCCGCGGCGCCAGGCCACCGTGGTGAGCAGGCGATTACGCGACACCGCAGGCTTCTCGCCGGTGTTCATGAGCAGGAAGCAGCCCGTGCCGTAGGTGTTCTTGGCCATCCCGGCGTGGTGGCACGCCTGGCCGAAGAGCGCGGCCTGCTGGTCGCCGGCGATGCCGGCGACGGGAATGCCGGAAGGCAGGCCCTCGCATGCGGTATGCGCCACAATCTCGCTCGAGGACACCACGCGCGGCAGCAGGCTGCGGGGGATGTCGAGGAGGCCCAGGAGCTCGTCATCCCAATCGAGCGTGTGGATGTTGAAGAGCAGGGTGCGCGACGCATTGCTCACGTCGGTGACGTGCACTTTCCCTCCCGAGAGCTGCCACACGAGCCACGCATCGATGGTGCCGAAGGCGAGCTCGCCGCGGGAGGCCGCGGCACGCGCGCCGGCCACGTTGTCGAGCAGCCAGGCGAGCTTGGTCCCCGAGAAGTAGCTGTCGAGCAAAAGGCCGGTTTTCGAGGCGAAAACCGGCTCGTGCCCGGCCTGTCGCATAGCGTCACATCGCGACGCTGTGCGTCGGTCTTGCCACACGATGGCAGGCGCGATCGGACGCCCCGAAGCGCGCTCCCAGACCACGGTGGTCTCGCGCTGGTTGGTGATCCCGATGCCCGCCACGTCGGCCCCAGCGAGCCCCGCGGCGGCCATCGCCTGGGAGGCGACGTCGCGTTGCGTGCGCCAGATTTCGGCCGCATCGTGCTCGACCCAGCCCGGCCGTGGGAAGATCTGGCGGAATTCTTGCTGGGCTGAACCCAGGATTCGGCCGTCGGCCCCGAAGGCGATGGCGCGCGAGCTGGTGGTGCCCTGATCGAAGGCGAGTATGGCCTTCATGGCATATGGAGTGCTAAGCCTTTGGTTTTTGCGGCGATCATACGTTAAAATCCGTCTCGTACAGCCGGCTCACCAGGGGGGTCCGTGGGACTTCTAGACGATCTCAAGAAACAGGCAGACGATCTCAAGGCGCAGGATACCGACCGCACCGAAAGCATGCGCTCGACCGCCGTGTCGATCGATCATGCGTTGCGGCGCTCCTTCCTCTACCTCAACGACCTGGGCAAGCAGCTCAACGTCGTGCAGATGCCGAGCCCATTCAAGTACAACCTGCCGACCGTCGGCGACATCGACGGGCTGGTGATCAAGGACTTCTTCTGCGACTTCCGCTCGAAGCACTTCATCGACAAGGACTACTACGGCGAGGTCCACGTGGCCTACCGCTGCTGGTCCGACCGGGTGCTCACCGTGAAAAAGGGCCCGGACGACATGGAGAAATTCCGCGACGTCCTGTGGCAGTCGAACATCGAGCACAAGAGCGAGCAGTTCAGGAACGAGCGCAAGGTCATCACCCACGAGGTCTTCAAGGTCAACTGCGACTTCCGCGTGCAGGCGAAGATCGAGGGCGACCACGAGACCGGCAAGATCAAGATCGTCACCAAGAACGTCGGTGGTTTCCTGGTCGATCTCTTCCTGATGATGGGCCAGGAGATGAACGAGCAGGGCGTCGAGGAGTTCGCCAAGTACTTCATCGGCCGGCCCAACAAGTGGGACGACGTGGTCAAGCGCTCGGTGCTCACGAGCAAGCCCGCGGGTAACACCCCGCCCAAGCCGAAGACCACCCCGCAGTACGTGGTGCACCACACGCCTGAGCCAGCACCCGCCGAAGAAAAGCGCGGCCTGCTCGGCTCGCTCAAGTCGTTCATCAAGAAGGACTAGGCGTTCCCGCGGTCCCGAGGGAGTCAGCGCACATGCGGCGGCTGCTGGTACTGGTCGGAACCCGCAAGGGCCTCTTCGTCCTCGAAGCGGACCGCCCCCGACGTTCATGGCGGATGGAAGGCCCGCATTTCCTCGGCCAGGTCGTGAACCACGCGGTCGTGGATCCCCGCGATGGGCGCACGCTCCTCGCGGCAGTGAAGGCCGGGCACCTCGGGCACACCATCCATCGCTCCGCGAATTTCGGCAAGACCTGGGAGGAGTCCTCCGCGCCGCCGGCCTTCCCCAAGGCGGCCGCCGGCGCGGCAGGGGAGACCGTGAGCCACGTTTTCTGGCTCACGCCGGGCCACGCCAAGGAGCCGGGGCGCTGGTACGCGGGCACCTCGCCCCAGGCCCTGTTCCAGTCCACGGACGCAGGGCGCACCTGGACCGGGGTGGAGGGCTTCAACGCCCATCCGGACCGGCGCAAGTGGATCGGGGAGCCGCACGAGGCGCCGCCCGACGGCGGCACCTTGCACTCGATCAACGTGGACCCCCGCGATCCGCAGCACCTCTACGTGGGATGCTCCCTTGGCGGAGTGTTCGAGTCGCGTGACCGCGGCGCCACCTGGGAGCCGCTCAATCGAGGCTGCGCCGCCGACTTCCTGCCGGACCCGGATGCGGCGTACGGCCACGATCCCCATTGCCTTCGGGTCCACCCGAAATCGGGCGACACGTATCAGCAGAACCATTGCGGCATCTATCGCCTCGATCGCGGACGCAGCCTCTGGGAGCGCATCGGGCGCTCGATGCCGGGTGAGATCGGCGACATCGGCTTTCCGCTGGCGCTGCATCCCCGCGATCCCCGGACGCTGTGGGTATTCCCGATGGACGGCGGCACCGTCTGGCCGCGCACGCCGATCGGCGGCAAGCCCGCGGTCTACCGCTCGCGCGACGCGGGCGCTCATTGGGAACGCCTCGATCGCGGGCTTCCGCCCGCCCAGGCGTGGTTCACGGTGAAGCGCCAGGCGCTTGCCGCCGACGCGCTCGATCCCGCTGGCGTCTACTTCGGCACCACCGGCGGCGAGGTGTGGGGCAGCTTCGACGAGGGCGATTACTGGCATTGCCTGGTGCAGCACCTGCCGCACATCTACTCGATCGAGACCGCGGTCGTCGCTTGAAGGTCGTGCTGCCCACGCCGCTCGCCGAGTACACGCGGAACGTGCGCGAGGTCGAAGCCGACGGCGCGACCGTGGCGGAGCTGCTCGCCGACCTCGACCGGAAATACCCAGGACTGCGCTTTCGCGTGATCGACGAGCAGGACGCGATCCGCCCGCACATCCGGATCTTCGTGAACCGCGCCCTGGCGCCCTCGATAGCCTCGCCCCTGGCGCCGTCCGACGAGGTGCTGGTTGTCGCAGCCTTGTCAGGTGGCTGATGTACCATTGCAGCCGATGAAGGCCCGGCAAAAAAAACACAACCGGCCGGCCAGGAAAATTCCCCGAGGAGAGACCCCATGATTCGCAAATCCCTGATCGCGGCCGTGGCATTCGGCTTCGCGACCACGCTCGCGCAGGCCCAGACCGAGATCCAGCTGTGGCATTCGATGACCGGCGCCCTCGGCGACAAGCTGAACGAGATCGCCAACAAGTTCAACGGGACGCAGAAGGACTACAAGGTGGTCCCCGTCTACAAGGGCGCGTACCCGGAGTCGATGACCGCCGCTATCGCCGCATACCGGGCCGGCAACGCCCCGCACATCCTGCAGGTCTTCGAGGTGGGCACTGCGACGATGATGGCCGCGAAGGGCGCGGTCGTGCCGGTCTACAAGCTGATGAAGGACGCCGACGAGAAGTTCGATCCCAAGGCGTACATGCCGGCGGTGGCGGGGTACTACACCGACTACAAGGGCCAGATGATCTCGTTTCCGTTCAACAGCTCCACGCCCGTGTTCTACGTGAACAAGGACGCTTTCAAGAAGGCCGGGCTCGATCCCGACAAGGCGCCGAAGACGTGGAAGGAGTTCAACGAGACGGCCAACAAGCTGAAGAGC
>JANMYH010000229.1:0-2824 GCA_031381925.1 Burkholderiales bacterium
GGTCGAGCATCGCGGGCACGGCGCGGTTGTGCTGCGAGGGCGCGGGCGGGATGGTGTTCACCGTCGCGTACATGATCGCGTTCACGTTGTCGCCGTCGAACGGCGCAACCCCGGTGAGCGCCTCGTAGAGCACGACGCCCAAAGAGAAAATGTCCGATCGTGCGTCGATCGTCTTCCCGATCACCTGCTCGGGCGACATGTAGCGAGGGCTACCGAGGATGAGGCCCGTCATCGTCTTCACCGCGGAATTGGGCAGGCGCGCGATGCCGAAGTCGGTGATCTTCGCGATCCCGCCCTTCATCACCATGATGTTCGAGGGCTTGACGTCGCGGTGCACGATGTCCTGCTGGTGCGCGAAATGCAGCCCGTCGGCGATCTGCGAAATGATGTCGACCACCTGGTGCGCGGGCAGCAGCTCGCCGGAGGCGACGATGTCCTTCAGCTCCTTGCCCTCGAGAAACTCCATCGCCATGTAGGCCACGGCGTCGGTCTTGCCGACGTCGTAGATGGTGACGATGTTGGGGTGGTTCAGGCGCCCGGCGGCCTTGATCTCCTGCTGGAAGCGCGCCTCGTACTCCTCGAGCTCCTGGCGCGACAGGTTCAAGTTGATCGTCTTGATCGCCACCGTGCGGTCGATGATCGGGTCGACCGCCTTGTAGACGGTCCCCATCGCGCCCTGGCCAATCTCCGAGATGATCCTGTAGCGGCCGAGCGTCGAAATCATTCGCTAGTTTTTCTTCGGCACCGACGCCGCGGGCGGCGGCGCCGGCTTGTCCTTCGCAGCCTTGTCCTTGGCGAGCTTCTCGGCCGCGGCCTTCTTCATCTGCGCTTTGACCGAGGCGAACGTCTTGGTCCACGACGGGTGCCCCGATTCGGCGGGGGTCAGGTCGAAATCGGGGTTGACCTCGTAGATCTTCACGAACGCCGCGCGGCAAGCGGAGGCACGGTCCTTGAGGCACAAGCTGAACGCGACGAACTTCATCGCGCGTACTTGCTCCGTGCGATCCTTGAGGCCCTCCTTGAGCGACGCTTCGAGGAGCTTCAACGCCTCGTCGTAGTCGCCCGAGTCGTACTTGACCAGGCCGTCCTGCAGCATCGTCTCGGCGCGGGAGAGGGGCATGAAACCGGTCGTGCGGCGCGATTGCGCAGCCTCGCGCTCGGTCACGAGCTGCGTGCGCACGCCGCGGTACACCGGCCCCCAGACCGGATGGCCATCCTCCGCGGAGGTGAGTGTGAACTCGGGGTAGATCTCGAAGGCCTTGCGGAACTCGTCGCGGCAGTGGGCTTCGCGGCCCGAGGCGCAGTGCATGAACGCCATGAGCTTGCGCGCTCGCGCCTGCTCGGGCTTCGGAAGCAGCCCGTGGTCGAGGGCCGCGCCCAGGCTGCGCGCCGAGTTGTCGTACTCGCCCGCCTCGTACTGCTTGGCGCCCTGGGCGAGGTGCTCCCGTGCGCGCGCGCGCAGCATGTCGTCGGTGATCTGGGGGGGCGCGGGCTTTTGCGCGGCAGCAGGATCCTGCGTGCCGCCAACGATCTTGGGCACCTCGGCGCAGCCCGCGACGACGAGAAACACAGCGATGGGCAGTACGCGCGCGATCGCACTCATTGGAAGCGGTGCCGCAAGGTGATTTCGTCCCGGGTCTTCACGTCGAGGTTCTCCACGCGGGCGGGGAAGGTGGTGTTGCGGATCTCGATCCTGTACTTGCCCGGATCGAGCTTGATGAACTTGCGCGGCGGCGAGACGCCCTGCGACTTGCCGTTCACGAACACCTCGCCCCACGGCGTCACGTTCAGGAACACCGTGGCAGGGATGCTGCCGGGCTTGGTCCCGTCGATGCCACCCTTCGCTTCGAGCGCCTTCGCATCGATCGCCTTGGCGCCCTCGGCCTTGGCCGCGTCGGCTGCCTTCTTGGTGTTCGCGTCGCCGGTGGTGGGGGCGGCCGTCGGGATCTGTCCTGCGGCGGGCGCGGGGGCGAGGACTTTCGCGTCGGGAGATTGGGCCCCCGACTTCTCCGGCGCGACGCCTTGCGCGGGCGCGGCGGTCGGTGCGGGCGGCGGCTTCACGGGCTCCACCGGGGCGGCGGCCACCTTCGCGGGCTTCTCCACCGCCGGCTGCGCGGCGGCCACCGTTTCGGGGGGCGCGGTCGGCTTCTTGGTGGCGACCAGGATGCCCAGGATCAGCACGACGAGCGCCAGGCCGCCGGCGACCATCGAAAGCTTCTTCTTGTCCTGGACGAACGACGGGATCGTGAGGGTGACGGTGGAGCTGCCTGTCGCCGAGTAGCCTCCGGTGCGACGCGCGGAATTCGGCGTGGTGGCCGAGGCGCGGTCCTTCATGCCGTCCTTCGCCTTCTGCAGCGCGCCCTCGTGGTGGCCGACCACGTAGATCTCGTGCTCGCGCACGTGCTTGTCGGTGCGCGAGCCCTCGTAGGTGAAGAGCTTGGCGTACTCGCTCGCGAGGTTCGAGACCACGTCGTAGTACGAGCGCGAGACCACGATCTGGCTCGGGCGCGCGAAGCTCATGATGCGCTGCGCGACGTTGATGCCGTCGCCGATGATGTTCGGGTGGCCGTTGATGTCCTTCACCAGCTTCACGGGGCCCAGGTTGATGCCCATGCGCACCGAGTCGTCGCCGGGGGCTTCGGCCGTGCCGGCCTCCGCGTTCTCGCGGATCATCGCTTCGCGAAGGCTCAGCGTCACGAAGAGCGCGTCCTCGGGGTCGCCGAGGAAGCTGATCGCCACGCCATCGCCGGTGTCGAGGATGATGCGGTCGTTGACCGTGATGTCCTTGATCGCCTCCGACAGGTTGTTCGTGAGGCTGGTCTTC
>JANMYH010000249.1:0-2334 GCA_031381925.1 Burkholderiales bacterium
GGCTTGCCCTGCTCGGCGGTAAGGATCTGCGCGAGGTCGTCCGCGTGGGCCACGATCAGGTCGAACCACTTGCGCAGGATCGCCGAGCGCTCCTTGGCCAGCAGGCCGCGCCACGCCGGCAACGCCGCTTCGGCAGCCTCGATAGCGCGCCGGGTCTCGGCCGCTCCCATCTCGGGGACAGTACCGACCAGCGGGCCGCCGGCGGGATTGTCCACCTCGATCCGCTTGCGGCTGTCGGCGTCGGTCCAGGCGCCGTTCACGAAGGCGCGCTCGCGGAAAAGCGCTGGATCCTTGAGGCTGGAGACGACCGATCGATCCTGGACGACGGCGTTCATGGAGAGCTCCGAAAAGGGGACACGGGGGATACGCAATTATACCCGCCGGCTTGCCTATATCATGGGCGCTTTCCCCCGGAGGCTGCCATGCGACGAGTCACCCTGCTTTGCGCTTCGATCCTGCTGTCCGCGTCACTCGCCCAAGCCGCCACGCTGCGTTGGGCGAGCCAGGGCGACTACCTCACCGCCGACCCGATGGCGCAGAACGAGTTGCTCACCACTTCGATCAACGGCCACGTGTACGAGTCGCTGGTGATGCGCGGCAAGAAGCTGGAGATCCTGCCCGGACTCGCCGAGAGCTGGAAGCAGACCAACCCCACTACCTGGGTGTTCAACCTGCGCAAGGGGGTCAAGTTCCACGACGGCAGCGACTTTACCGCCGACGACGTGGTGTTCTCGATCAAGCGCCTGCAGGGCGCGACGTCCAACTTCCGGGTCTACGGCAACGCCGTCGGCGAGCCGACCAAGATCGACTCGCACACCGTGCAGCTCGTGACCCCGGTACCCAACCCGGTGATGCTCGAGATGCTCGCCAACAGCCTCTTCATGATGAGCAAGTCGTGGGCTGAGAAGAACAACGCGGTCAAGACCCAGGACTTCACCAACGAGAAGGAGGCCTACACGGCGAGGAACGCCATGGGCACGGGGCCCTACACGCTGGTGTCGCGCGATCCCGACGTGAAGAGCGTCTTCAAGAAGAATCCGAACTGGTGGGGCCTGAAGGCGGGCAAGGACTTCTGGGACGGCAACGTGGACGACATCGTCTACACGCCGATCAAGGAAGGCGGCACGCGCATGGCCGCCCTCCTCGCCGGCAACATCGACTTCGTGCTCGATCCCCCGGTGCAGGACATCGACAAGCTGAAGCAGGACAGGCAGGTCAAGGTGTACGACGGGCGCGAGAACCGCATCATCTTCCTGCAGATGGACCAGGCGCGCGACGAGCTGCTCTTCTCGAACGTGTAGGGGAAGAACCCGTTCAAGGACAAGCGCGTGCGCCAGGCCTTCTACCAGGCGATCGACGTGAACGCGATCAACAAGGCGGTGATGCGCGGCCTGTCGATCCCGACCGCGATCAACCTGCCCAACCCCGACAAGGCCGGCATTCCCAAGTCGATGGACAAGCGCTATCCCTTCGACATCGCCGCCGCCAAGAAGCTGCTCGCCGAGGCGGGCTATCCGAACGGCTTCGAGCTCGGCATGGACTGCCCCAACAACCGCTACATCAACGACGAGAAGATCTGTGTGGCGGTGGCCGGGATGCTCTCCAAGATCGGCGTGACGGTGAAGGTGAATGCGATCCCGCGGGCGCAGTACTTCCCGAAGGCGCAGCGCATGGAGATCAGCTTCTGCATGCTCGGCTGGGGGGGTGCGACGACCGACGCGATCTTCACGCTGCAGCCGGTGCTCCACAGCCGCAACGACAAGGGCGACGGCGACTACAACTGGGGCAACTACAAGGACGAGAAGCTCGACGCGATGATCGACGATGCCAAGGGCGACACCGATCCCAAGCACCGCCAGCAGACGATCAACAAGGCGATGCAGTACTTCCACGACAACGTGTTCATGATCCCGCTGCACCTGCAGGTGATTCCCTGGGCCTCGCGCGCCAATGTCGAAGTGATCCACCGCGCCGACAACTGGCTACAGGCCACCTGGGTCAAGATGAAGTAACTAGGAGCCCCTCATGCAAATGCCCCGATTCGCCCGATACCTCACTGCCTGGTTCGCCTCCTTCGCGTTCGGCTGCGCGATCGCGCAGCAACCGCCGCCGGAGTTGCCCTCCGGCTGGACCGAAAAATCGATCGTCTACACGAAACGCGAGATGGTCGCCGCGGCCAACCCACTCGCGGTGAATGCGGGCGCGGAGATCCTCGCGCTCGGCGGTTCCGCGGTGGATGCGGCGGTGGCGGTGCAGATGGTCCTCGGGCTCGTGGAGCCGCAGTCCTCCGGGCTGGGCGGCGGCGCGTTCATCACGACGTATGCCGCGGCGACC
>JANMYH010000330.1:0-3076 GCA_031381925.1 Burkholderiales bacterium
CTTGCGGTTCCATGGACGGCGCTCCGGTTAGAATCCCCGGCAGACACCGGGAGTTGCCTGATGAATCCAATCAAACGTGCGTTCGCGCTCGGGCTTGCAGCCGCCGCGACCTGCATTCCAGCCCTTGCCCAGGAGCCCGTCAAGATCGGGATGGTGGCGCCGTTTTCGGGCGTGGCGGCCGACTACGGCAAGCAGATGGAGGCGGGCGTGCGCGCCTGGCTGCGCATCCACGGCGACACGGTCGCCGGGCGCAGGATCCAGCTCATCGTGCGGGACACTACCGGCCCCAACCCGGAGATCGCCAAGCGCCTCGCGCAGGAGTTGGTGACGCGCGACAAGGTCGACTTCCTCGCGGGCTTCGGCTTCACCCCCGAGGCGCTTGCCGCGGCGCCCGTGGCGACCGAGGCCAAGGTCCCGATGATCGTCATGAACGCGGCTTCGTCGGTGGTCACCACCCGCTCGCCGTACATCGCGCGCCTCTCGATGGCGCTGCCCCAGGTTTCGGCGCCGATGGCGACGTGGGCCGCGAGGAACGGCATTCGCAAGGTCTATACCCTGGTCGCGGATTACGCCCCCGGCATCGATTCGGAGAACGCGTTCAAGGCCGCGTTCACCGCCGCCGGAGGGCAGGTCGTCGACTCGGTGCGCGTGCCGCTGCGCAACCCGGAGTTCGCGCCTTACTTGCAGCGCATCAAGGACGCGAAGCCCGAGGCGGTCTTCATGTTCGTGCCCGCGGGCGAGCAGGGCATCGCTTTCATGAAGGCGTTCGAGGAGCGCGGGCTCGCCAATGCGGGCATCAAGGTGATCGCCACCGGCGACCTGACCGACGACAACGTGCTGAACGCCATGGGTGATCCGGTGCTCGGTGTCATCACCAGCCACCATTACTCCGCGGCGCACGACTCCGCCGAGAACAAGGCGTTCGTGAAGGCGTTCAAGGAGGTCGGCGGGAGCCTCGCGCGGCCCAACTTCATGGCCGTGGGCGGCTACGACGGCATGGCGGCGATCGCCGAAGTGGTTCGCAAGCTCGGCAACCGCATCGACGGCGACCGCGCGATGGAAGTGCTGAAGGGCCTCAAGCTCATGAGCCCGCGCGGCCCGATCGCGATCGACCCGGACACGCGCGATATCGTGCAGACGGTGTACATCCGCCGCGTCGAGAAGGTCGGCTCCGAGTACTACAACGTCGAGTTCGACCGGTTTCCCGACGTGAAGGACCCGGGCAAATAGTCACCGTCCTCTTCGACGGCATCGCCTACGGGAGCCTGCTTTTCCTCGTAAGCCTGGGCCTGTCGGTCACGATGGGCCTCATGAACTTCGTGAACCTCGCCCATGGGGCGTTCGCCATGCTGGGCGGGTACGCGTGTGTCGTCGCCATGTCGCGCCTGGGCGTGCCGTTCCTCGCCGCGCTGCCGATTGCCTTCGTGGTGAGCGCCGCCGTGGGTGCCGTGCTCGAGCGCACGCTGTATCGACGCCTCTATGGGGCCGCGCACCTCGACCAGGTGCTGTTCTCCATCGGCCTCACGTTCATGTCGATCGCCGTGGCGACGTGGATCTTCGGCGCGTCGCAGCAGCCCGTGCGCCTGCCGGAATTCCTGCGTGGGCAGGCGCAGTTCGCCGGCGCCGACTTCGGCATCTACCGCATGTTCCTGGTCGCGGTGGTGGCCGTGCTCACCCTCGTCCTCGGGCTCGTGATGGCGCGCACGCGCTTCGGCGCCCAGGTGCGCGCCGCCGTGGACGACGCACCGGCGGCGCGCGGGCTCGGCATCGACGTCGATCGCGTGTTCGGGGTGACCTTCGCCCTCGGCTCGGGGCTCGCGGGCCTGGGCGGCGCGCTCGGGATCGAGGTGCTCGGGCTCGACAGCTCATTCCCGCTCAAGTACCTGGTGTATTTCCTGCTCGTGGTGGTCGTGGGCGGCGCCGGCACGTTGCACGGGCCGCTCGCCGCAGCGCTGCTGCTGGGCGTGCTCGACGTCGCGGGCAAGTACTACGTGCCGCGGGCGGGCGCCTTCGTGATCTATGGCGCGATGGTGGTGCTGCTGATCGCCTTTCCCGCGGGCCTCTTCGGGAGGCGCCGGTGACGTGGTCGCGGCGCGAGACGCTCTTCTGGCTGGTACTTCTCGCGGCGTTCTTCGCGTTTCCCGGGTATCGCGTGCTCGGCAGCCAGATCCTGATCGTCGCGCTGGCGGCGCTGTCGCTCGACCTCGTCCTCGGCTACGCCGGCATCGTGAGCCTCGGCCATGCGGCCTTTTTCGGCGTGGGCGCGTACTCGGCGGGCCTGCTCGCGGTGCACGGCTGGGGGGAGCCGTTGTCGGGACTCGCGGTGGCAGCGGCGGTGGCGGGGCTCGCGGGATTCGTCGTGAGCTTCCTCGTCGTGCGCGGCGAGGACCTCGCGCGCCTGATGGTCACGCTCGGCGTGGGCTTCCTGCTCTACGAGGCGGCCAACAAGGCGGCCTTCGTCACCGGCGGCGTGGACGGGTTGTCGGGCGTGTCGATGGGCAAGCTTCTCGGGGTGTTCGCCTTCGACCTCGGCGGCAGGACCGCCTATCTCTACAGCCTCGCCGTGCTGTTCGCGTGCTTCCTGTTGTTGAAAAGCGTCGTCGCTTCGCCCTTCGGGTTGTCGCTGCGTGCCATTCGCGAGAATCGCTCGCGCATGCCGGCGCTGGGCGCGGCCGTGGACCGGCGCCTGGTGGCGGCCTTCACGCTCGGCGCAGCGATCGCGGGGGTGGCCGGCGCGCTGCTCGCGCAGACCACGCAGTTCGTCGGCCTCGACACGCTCGCCTTCTCGCGCTCGGCGGAATTGCTGATCATGCTGGTGCTGGGCGGCACTGGCCGGCTTTACGGCGCGATCCTTGGGACCGCGGCATTCATGATCGCCCAGGACGTGCTCGCGGGGATCAACCCGGTGTACTGGCAGTTCTGGCTGGGCCTGGGACTGGTGGTGTTCGTGCTGTGGCGGGTGCGGCGATGAGCCTTCGTACTGAGAACCTCACCCGGCGATTCGGCGCGCTCGTGGCGGTCGACGGCGTCACGCTCTCGATTGCACGCGGTGCGCGCCACGCGCTGATCGGCCCCA
>JANMYH010000373.1:0-3556 GCA_031381925.1 Burkholderiales bacterium
CCGTGCCGCGAGAAATGGTGCAGGCGAAAGCCCATGAGCGCGAGGGCCGAGAAGTAGGCGACCCATCCGAGGCCGATCACCCACGCGAGCTTCACCGCGCGGGCCGCCGCGGTGAGCTCGAACCACGAGCTCTCGCGGCCCATCGCGAACCAGAGCATGCCACCCATCAAATAGACCGCCACCGCGAGCTTCAGCAGGAATGCCGCCCAGCCGGGCTGCGGCTCGTAGGCCCCCGAGCGCCGCATCAGGACCCAGAGCCAGACCGCGTTGAAGCAGGCGCCCATCGAGATGGCGAGCGCGAGACCGGCGTGGCCGAGCCAGGGCACGAAAGCCACGTTCAGCAGCTGCGTGACCACGAGCGTCGCGATCGCGACCTTCACCGGCGTGCGGATGTTCTGGCGCGCGTAGAAGCCCGGCGCCAGGATCTTCACCAGGATGATGCCGACGAGCCCGGCCGCGTAGGCGATGAGCGCGTTGCGGGTCATCATCACGTCCACGCGCGTGAACACGTCGCCGTGCCAGAAGAGCGTGGTGATCAGCGGCACCGCCAGCAGCCCGAGGGCGACGGCGGCCGGCAACGCCAGCAGCAAGGTGATCCGCAATCCCCAGTCGAGGAGGCGGGAGTAGGCGGCGGTGTCGGCGGCCTGGTGGGAGCGAACCAGCGAGGGCAGCAGCACCGTACCGAGCGCGACACCCAGCATCGCGGAAGGAAACTCCATCAGCCGGTCGGCGTAATAGAGCCACGAGACTGAGCCGTCGGTCAGCCAGGATGCGATCTGGGTATTGATGAGGAGGCTCACCTGCGCCACAGAGACACCGAGCGCCGCGGGGGCCATGAGCTTCAGGACCCGGATCACGCCCTCGTCGCGGGGATCCCAGCGGGGCCGGGGCAGCATGCCGATGTGCTTGAGGAACGGCAACTGGAAAAGGAGCTGCGCCACGCCGCCCGCGAACACCGCCCAGGCCAGCGCCACGATCGGGCGTTCCATGCGCGGCGCCACCAGCAGCGCGAAGGCGATGAACGAGAGATTCAGGAGGACCGGCGTGAACGCGGGCCCCTTGAAGGCGCCGTACGTGTTGAGCAGGCCCGCGGAGAACGAGACCAGCGAGACGAACAGGATGTAGGGAAAGCAGATGCGCACCATCGTCACGGCGAGCGCGAACTTGTCGGCGTCCTTGGCGAATCCCGCTGCGCTCAGGTAGACGACGGCCGGCGCTGCGGCGATGCCGATGAGGGTCACGACGAAGAGGCCCGCCGCGAGGACCGAGAGCACCTTGCCGGCGAGCTCCCGGGTGGCGGCATCGCCGCGGCGCTGGCGATACTCGCCGAGCACCGGCACGAATGCCTGCGAAAAGGCACCCTCGGCGAACAGCCGCCGCAGCAGGTTGGGGATTCGAAACGCCACGACGAACGCATCCATCGCGGGGCCGGCGCCGAACAGGATTGCCAGAATCGTGTCGCGCGCGAAACCGGTGATGCGCGACAGGAGCGTCATGCCGCTCACGGAAGCGGCGGCCCTGAGCAGATTCAATCTAGGGCTTTGTTTTGTATGGACAAGTGAGGTATGATATCAGGCTTCGCTACGACCCTTCGACGCACTTTTACTAGGATATTCAGGTACTCATATGGCCAATACCAAGCAGGCCGCGAAGCGCGCCAAGAAGTCCCTCAAGCAGCGCGCCACCAACATGAGCCTGCGCACTCGGCTGCGCAGCGCCATCAAGAAAGTCCAGGCGGCGATCACGGCGGGCGACCCTGCCGCGGCCCAGACCGTGCTGCGCGAGCAGCAGTCGACGATCGACTCGATCGCCGACAAGCGCATCATCCACAAGAACAAGGCTGCGCGGCACAAGAGCCGCCTCGCCCATCAGGTGAAGGCGCTGGGCAATCGCCCCTAGGGCATAATCGCCGTTCCCACTGGACGGCGGCCGAGGCCGCCGTTCTCGTTTGGGGACAGACTCCCCCAGAGGAGCAGTAGATGTCGACCGGCCACCTGATGCACACCTATTCCCCGCAGCCGGTCGCGTTCGCGCGCGGCCAGGGATGCTGGCTGTGGGACACCGAGGGCAAGAAGTACCTCGACGCGCTCGCCGGCATCGCCGTGAGCGGCCTGGGCCACGCGCACCCCGTGCTCACGCGCGCGATCGCAGAGCAGGCGGCGAAGCTCATCCACACCTCGAATCTTTTCCGCGTGGACGAGCAGGAACGCCTCGCGGCGAAGCTCTGCGCAATCACCGGCATGGACAACGCGTTCTTCGCGAACTCGGGCGCCGAGGCCAACGAGTGCGCGATCAAGCTCGCTCGCCTCCACGGGCACCATCGCGGCATCGAGAACGCCCAGATCGTGGTGATGGAGAAGGCCTGGCACGGGCGCACCCTGGCGACCTTGTCGGCCACCGGATCGCGCAAGGCCCAGGCGGGATTCGAGCCGCTCATGGGCGGCTTCATCCGCGTGCCGTACAACGACCTCGAGGCGGTCGAGCGCGTGGCGTCCAATCCGTCGATCGTCGCGATCCTGATGGAAGTCCTCCAGGGCGAGGGCGGCATCCACATCGCCGACTTCGACTACGTGCGCAAGCTTCGCGAGATCTGCGATCGCCGCCAGTGGTTCCTCATGATCGACGAGGTGCAGAGCGGCATGGGGCGAACCGGCAAGTGGATGGCCCACCAGTGGACCGGTGTCACGCCCGACGTCATCACGCTCGCCAAGGGGCTCGCCTCCGGGGTGCCGGTCGGCGCCTGCCTCGCGCGCGGCGCGGCCGCCAAGGTGTTCAAGCCGGGCAACCACGGGACGACATTCGGCGGCGGGCCCCTGGTCTCGGTGGCGGGCCTCACGACGCTCGAGGTGATCGAAAAGGACGGCCTCCTCGACCACGCGCGGCGCATGGGCGATCTTTTCAAGGCGGAGCTGCAGCGCGGGTTCGCCGGCGTGGCGGGCGTGCGCGAGATCCGCGGCGAGGGACTGATGCTCGGGGTCGAGCTCGACCGGCCGTGCGCGGAGATCACCAAGCGCGCGCTGGCCGCGGGCCTCGTCACCAACGTGACCGCCGACAAGGTGATCCGCCTGCTCCCTCCCCTCGTCATCACCGAGTCCGAAGTGAAGCAGGTCGTCGCGATCCTGGTGCCGGTCGTGAAGGCCTTCCTTGCGGAGAGCCCAGCGGCCGCGGCCGCGTGAAGCATTTCCTCCAGCTTCGCGATTTCAGCCGGGAGGAGTTCGAGCACCTGTTCCGCCGCACGCGCTCGCTCAAGGACCGCTTCAAGAACTACGTCGCCTACCAGCCGCTCGTCGACCGCATGCTCGCGATGGTCTTCGAGAAGAGCTCGACGCGCACCCGGGTCTCGTTCGAGGCCGGCATCCACCAGCTGGGAGGCTCCTCGATCGTGCTCAACACGAGCGAGACGCAGCTCGGCCGCGGCGAGCCGATCGAGGATGTGGCGCGCGTGGTCTCGCGGATGGTCGACATCGTGATGATCCGCACCTTCGATCACGCGATCATCGAGCGCTTCGCCTCGCAATCGCGGGTGCCGGTGATCAACGGCCTCACCAACGACTAC
>JANMYH010000388.1:0-3802 GCA_031381925.1 Burkholderiales bacterium
GGGCGAAATCACCATCGGCGCCCGCGAATGCGCCCACGACGAGCCGATCGAGTGCTGGGTGACCGACAACGGCGCCGGCATCCCGCGCGAACGCATCGACAAGGTGTTCGAGGCCCTCGAGACGGACCCCGAGCGCCAGGGCATCGGCCTGGGGCTGGCGATCGTGAAGACCTTTGTCGAGGCCCACGATGGCACCGTGACGGTGGAAAGCGTCGAGGGCCAGGGGTCGACCTTCCGCTTCACCTTGCCGCGCGCGGTCGCGGCCGTCGCGAAGGAAAAGGAAGCCGTCCCCTTAGGCCCTCAGGCGAGCCTCAACGTACAAACCGTTGATCGCGTGAAATAATCGTCAGATCGACGAACTTCGACCCGTTGTGGTTATCGGGCGCGAAGCTCACCTTGAAGCCGCCCGCGTCGAACGAGTCCATGGTCTCCATCGCGCGGATGAAGGTGTCGCGATTGAGGTTCCTGCCGGCCCGCCGCAGGCCCTCCACCATCACCTTGGCCGCGATGAAGCCCTCGAGCGTGCCGAAGCCCGGCTCGCCCTTGATCTCCTCGAGGAGCTTGCGGTACTCCTTCACCACCGGCACGGTCGAATCCCACGGGAACGGCACCACTTGCGAGATCTGCACGCCGCGTCCCTCGCGGTCGAGCTCCTTCGCGAGCGCCTTGCTGCCGACGAATGACACGTTCCAGAACGTCGGATTGGAGCCCGCCTTCTTCATCTCGGTGATGAACGCGGCACACGACTTGTAGGCGCTGATCATCACGATCGCCTGGGGCTGCGCCTTCACCATCTCCTCGACCGACTTCTTCACTTCGATCGTGTTGCGCTCGACCGTTCCCTTGGCGGCGACCTGGAGGTTGCGCTTCTTGAGCGCGCGCTCCACACCCGCGAGCCCGGCCTGGCCGTAGGCGTCGTTCTGGTAGAAGACCGCGATCTTGTCCACGCTCATCGCGGTCAGGTGCTGGACGATCGCCTCGGTCTCGTCGTAGTAGCTCGCGCGCACGTGGAAGATGTAGCGGTTGTGGGGGCTCCTCAGCAGCTCCGCGCCGGTGAACGGTCCCACGAACGGCACCTTGGCCTCGGTGAAGATCGGCAGCGAGGCCTGCGAGGTGGGCGTTCCCACGTAGCCGAAGAGGGCGAAGACCTTCTCCTCGTTGATGAGCTTGCGGGTGTTGTCGGCCGCGCGGGCGCTCTCGTAGCCGTCGTCGAGCGTCTTCAGCACGATCTTGCGGCCGTTCACGCCGCCGCGGCTGTTCACCAGGTTGAAGTACAGCGAGGCACCCTGCTGCATGTCCAGGCCCAGCTGTTGCGCGGGCCCGGTGAGCGCCACCGACTGGCCCAGCACGACCTGCGTGTCGGTGACGCCCTGCGCACCGGCCAGGCCCGACGCCGCCCAGGCCAGCAAGGTCAACAGAATGCGTTTCATGTGCCCCCCAGGATGTTTTGGTCTTCTGGGGAAATGATAACGCGCTTTAGTCCGCGAAGAACTCCCGGACCTTGTCCATGAAGCTCTTGGCCCGCGGGTTGTGGCGGCTGCCGTCGCGCTTGTTGATTTCCTCGATCTCGCGCAGGAGCTCCTTTTGCCGGTCGGTGAGCCGAACCGGGGTCTCGATCACCACTTCGCACAGCAAGTCGCCGGGATAGGAGGAGCGCACGCCCTTGATGCCCTTGCCCCGCAGGCGAAACACCTGGCCGGTCTGGGTCTCGGGCGGGACCTTGATCTTGGCGGAGCCGTCGAGCGTCGGGATCTCGATCTCGCCGCCGAGCGCCGCGTGGCTGAAGCTGATCGGCATCTCGCAGTGCAGGTCGCCGCCATCGCGCTTGAAGACGCCGTGCTCCTTCTGGTGGATCACCACGTAGAGGTCGCCCGGGGGCCCGCCGTTGACCCCGCCCTCGCCCTCGCCGGTGAGGCGGATGCGATCGCCCTCGTCCACGCCCGCGGGGATCTTCACCGCCAGCGTCTTGTGCTTCTTGATGCGCCCCGCTCCGCGGCAGCTGGCACACGGGTCCGAGATCATTTTTCCGCTGCCGTGGCAGGTGGGGCAGGTCTGCTGGATCGAGAAGAAGCCCTGCGACATGCGCACCGTGCCGGAACCATGGCAAGTCTCGCAAGTCTTGGGCTGGGTGCCGGGCTTGGCGCCGGAGCCGTGGCAGGTCTCGCACGCCTCCATGGTGGGAATGCGGATCTTTGTCTCGGTGCCGCGGGCCGCCTGCTCGAGGGTCACCTCGAGGTTGTAGCGCAGGTCGGCGCCGCGGAAGACGCTCGAGCGCCCGCGACCCTGGCCGCCGCCGAAGATGTCGCTGAAGATGTCGCCGAAGGCTTCGGCGAAGCCGCCGAATCCCGGGCCCTCGCCGCCGGCGCCCATGCCGCCCATCTGGGGATTCACGCCGGCGTGCCCGTAGGCGTCGTACGCACGGCGCTTCTCGGCCGCGGAGAGGACCTCGTAGGCCTCCTTCGCTTCCTTGAACTTCTCCTCGGCATCCTTGCTGTCCGGATTACGGTCCGGGTGGTGCTTCATCGCGAGCTTGCGATAGGACTTCTTGATGTCCTCGTCGGAGGCGTCGCGGTTCACGCCAAGGATTTCGTAGTAGTCGCGCTTCTTCGTCGCCATCGCGTTCCTTGCTCGTTAACGCAGAAAACCGGGAGTGACCCCGGTTCCCGTTGTCGTCCCCGCGCAGGCGGGGACCCAATGATTGGATCCCCGCCTCCGCGGGGATGACATCACGCCGACTTCTTGTCCTTGACCTCGGTGAATTCCGCGTCGACCACAGTCCCCTCGACGGTCTTCTCCTGCGCCCCGGGACCGCCCGCGGCCTGTGCTTCCGCCTCGTTCGGAGCGCCCTGCGCGCCCTTGGCCTGCGCATCGGCGTAGATCTTCTCGCCGAGCTTCTGGGAGGCCATCGCCAGCGCCTGGGTCTTGGCGTCGATCGTCTCCTTGTCGCCTTCCTTCAGCACGCCCTCGAGGTCCTTCACGGCCGCCTCGATCTTCTCCTTCTCGGGAGCATCGAGCTTGTCGCCGTACTCGGTGAGCGACTTCCGGATCTGGTGCACCAGCGCCTCGCCCTGGTTGCGCGCGCCCACCAGCTCCAGCTGCTTCTTGTCCTCGTCGGCGTGGGCCTCGGCGTCCTTCACCATGCGCTGGATCTCGTCTTCGGTGAGTCCCGAGCTCGCCTGGATGCGGATTTTGTTCTCCTTGCCGGTGGCCTTGTCCTTGGCGTGGACGTGCAGGATGCCGTTGGCGTCGATGTCGAACGTGACCTCGATCTGCGGCATGCCGCGCGGGGAGGGCGGGATGCCCTCGAGGTTGAACTGGCCGAGGCTCTTGTTGCCGTTGGCCACGTCGCGCTCGCCCTGCAGCACGTGGATGGTCACCGCGCCCTGGTTGTCGTCGGCGGTGGAGAACACCTGCTGCGCCTTGGTCGGGATGGTGGTGTTCTTCTGGATGAGCTTGGTCATGACGCCGCCGAGAGTCTCGATGCCGAGGGACAGCGGTGTCACGTCGAGCAGCAGCACGTCCTTCACGTCGCCCTGCAGCACGCCACCCTGGATCGCGGCGCCGACGGCGACCGCCTCGTCGGGGTTCACGTCCTTGCGCGGCTCGCGGCCGAAGAACTCCTTCACGCGCTCCTGCACCTTGGGCATGCGCGTCATGCCGCCCACCAGGATCACGTCGCCGATGTCGGAGAGCTTGATGCCCGAGTCCTTGAGCGCGATCTCGCACGGCTTGATGGTGCGCTCGATCAGCTCGTCGACAAGCGACTCGAACTTGGCGCGCGTGATCTTCATCGACAGGTGGC
>JANMYH010000404.1:0-7390 GCA_031381925.1 Burkholderiales bacterium
GGACCTGATTGGCCAGATCGAGGCGGCCGGGGAGATCGACGAGGCGTTCGACGCCAAGGTGAAGGTATTGAGCGAATACATCAAGCACCACGTCAAGGAAGAGGAAAACGAGATCTTCGCGGAAGTGCGCGAGATGAGCGATGAGCTCGACGAGCTCGGCCAGCAGATGCAGGCCCGCAAGACGGAACTCATGGAAGAGCTCGGCGTGGAAAGCGAGGATGCGCCTCCGGCCCGCAAGCCGGGCTCCCCGCGTCCCGCCCAGCGCGGTTCGCACTGACAGCGAGAGTACGAACGACAACGGCCGCCTGGGTTGGCGGCCGTTTTCTTTTCAGCGACGACGTACGGTCAGATACGGCTCGGATGCGGCTTGGGATCCACCGGCTCGCTCGGGACCACGCTCGGCTGCTCGCGACGCTTCTTGTCGGGCCTGCTGCGGCTCGACAAGGCAAGTGGCGCTCGTCCCGAGAGTGGCGCGGGCGGCGGGTGGTCGTGGTCGCGATCGTGAGCCATCGTGATTACTTGACCGTGATGCTCGACTCGACCTTGTTGACGCCGTCCATCTTCTGCGCGAGGTTGGTGGCGATCGAGATCTGGTCTTGCGACTTGACGGTCCCGGCGAGCATGACGACGCCGTTGTTGGTCGTCACGGACACGTCGGAATCCTTCATGCCGGGATCGGCGGCGATGGCGGCCTTGACCTTGCCGGTGGTCAACGTCTCGCTCACGGCGCCGGTGGCGTCGCCCGCAGGCCCCGGGGCCATGGTGGCGGTCGACGGCACGACCGGCGCGGTGGTAGTCGTGGTGGTGGTCGTGGAGCCCGGAGTCGCCGAGGCGCCGGAGTTGTTGTAGGCAGTGCTCTGCGTCTTCGGTCGGTCGCAAGCGGTGGTGAGGGCCGCGGTAACGGCAAGGGCAAGGACGGTGGTGACGAGTTTCATGGGATCTCCTGATTACTTGGTCGTGGTGGTGGTGGTGGTTCTTTCCTTCGACATGGTGGTGCCGTCCGGTTGGGTGATCGTCCCGCTCCTCGTAACAGAGGTGGAGCTCGTCGACGGCTCAGCGGGCGGGGTGGTCACCACCGTGGTCGAGGACGCCGGGGGCGGCGTCGTGGTGCTCGGCACGACGACGGTCGTTGATTTCTCGACGGTGGGCGCCGGGGTGGTGGTATGGACTGTGGTGCGCTCGCAGCCTGCCATTGCAAACGACGCGATGGCGAAAAAGGCCAGGGCAGATAGATTTTTCATGACTTCTCCTTGAGGTTGTCATTCCAGATGCGTTGGAGCATGAGACGTGCCAAACGTTCTTGAGAAGAAAACAACCCCGAGCGGGAGCCCGAATCGGTGGAAATCTTTCCGAAAGCGGAAAGTCTTTCTCCGCCCGCGCACTCCTCAAACCGCCTTTAAGTCGCGCCAACGGGATCAAGAAGGATTTCCCCTACAACATCGTAGTTGCCGAGCTGCTCTGGGGCGGTTCGGCGAAAGCAACGGGTGGATGGGCATGCCGTATTCTAGGCGGCGGTTCCTTCAACCGATCCCTGGAAAGCGACGCAGATGCCCGTGTTCCGTCCCCTTGCGACCTTCCTGCTCGCCCTCGCGCCGCTCATCGCAAGCGCACAACCCTATCCCAGCAAGCCCGTGAGGATCGTCGTCGCCTTCACCGCCGGGGGGACCACGGACATCATGGCGCGCACCCTCGCGCAGCGCCTGTCGGAACGCTACAAGCAACCCTTCGTGGTCGAGAACAAGCCGGGCGCGGGGGGCAATATCGGCACCGAGTACGCGGTGCGCGCGCCCGCCGACGGCTACACGCTCATCGTCAACTCCGTCGGGCCGATGGCGGTGAACTCCACGCTCTACAAGGGCCTCGCCTACGATCCGCTGATCGATCTCGTTGCCATCGCGCAGATCTCCGACGTGCCCAACGTCCTCGTGGTCCACCCGTCGACCGGCGTGAAGGACGTGAAGGGCCTCATCGCCTATGCGAGGGCGAATGCCGGGCAGCTCAACTATGCCTCCACCGGCATCGGCACCTCGTCCCACCTGTCGAGCTTCATGCTCGCCTCGCGCGCGGGATTCGAGGCGACGCACATTCCCTACAAGGGCGCCGAGGCGTTGAAGGACCTCCTGTCCGGGCGCATCCAGTTCATGTTCGCGACGATTCCCTCGGTGATCGCGCACATCAAGGCCGGGAACCTCACCGCGATCGGGGTCAGCAGCGTCAAGCGCTCGCGCTCGATGCCGGACGTTCCCACCATCGCCGAGAGCGGGTTCCCGGGCTTCGAGGCCGGGTCGTGGTTCGGGCTCTTCGCGCCGAAGGGCACGCCGCGCGAGGTCGTGGCCGAACTCAACCGCGCCACCAACGACTTCATCGCGGAGAAGAGCGTTGAACAGCGAATGATCGAGGAGGGGGCGGACCCGGCGGGTGGCACGCCGGAGAAATTCGGCGCCTTCGTGCGTAGCGAGTACGAGAAGTGGCGCACCGTGGTTCGCGACTCCGGGGCGACCGTCAACTGAATTCGATCCCGATGACCCCGATCCTCGCGATCTCGAAGCTCACCAAGACCTACGCCACCGGCCACCAGGCTCTGAAGGACGTCGACCTCGAGATCCGCAAGGGCGAGATCTTCGCGCTCCTCGGGCCCAACGGCGCAGGCAAGACGACGCTCATCAGCATCGTCTGCGGAATCGTGACCGCGACCTCGGGTACGGTGGTCGCGGACGGACACGACATCGTGCGCGACTATCGCGCTGCCCGCGAGATGATCGGCCTGGTGCCGCAGGAGCTGCACACCGACATGTTCGAGACGCCGTGGTCGACCGCAGCCTTCAGCCGCGGGCTTTACGGCCTCGCTCCCGACCCGGGCCACATCGAGCGGGTGCTACGCAGCCTCTCACTGTGGGACAAGCGCCGCGACCGCATCATGACGCTTTCGGGCGGCATGAAGCGGCGCGTGATGATCGCCAAGGCGCTGGCGCACGAGCCGCGCATCCTCTTCCTCGACGAGCCGACCGCGGGCGTGGACGTGGAGCTGCGGCGCGACATGTGGGCGCTGGTGCGCAAGCTGCGTGACGGCGGAGCAACCATCATCCTGACCACCCACTACATCGACGAAGCCGAGGAGATGGCCGACCGCATCGGCGTCATCAACAAGGGCGAGCTGGTGGTAGTCGAGGAGAAGGTGAAGCTCATGAAGAAGCTCGGCAAGAAGCAGCTCACCGTGCACCTCCAGGAGCCCATGGCGGGACTGCCCGCCGCGCTCTCCGAGTGGCCGCTGGTCCTGAAAGGCGAGGGCGCCGAGATCGAGTACACGTTCGACGCCCACGAGGAGCGCAACGGCATTCCGGCGCTGCTGAAGCGCCTGGGCGAGCAGGGCATCGGCATCCGCGACCTGAATACCCGCCAGAGCTCGCTCGAGGACATATTCGTGGACCTGGTGAGCGAGCGCGGGGTGGCCACGCCGTGAGCGCCTTCAACCGCCACGGCGTCTGGGCGATCTACCGCTTCGAGATGGCGCGCGCCTTCCGCACGCCGCTGCAGAGCTTCCTCACCCCGGTGATCACGACCTCGCTTTATTTCGTGGTGTTCGGCGCCGCCATCGGCTCGCGGATGAGCGAGGTGAACGGGGTGGCCTACGGCGCCTTCATCGTGCCGGGCCTCATCATGCTGGCGATCTTCACCGAGAGCATCGCCAACGCGTCCTTCGGGATCTATTTTCCGAAGTTCACCGGCACCATCTACGAGCTGCTCTCGGCGCCGGTGTCGGCCTTCGAGATCGTTCTCGCCTACGTGGCCGCCGCCGCGTCCAAATCGATCCTGCTCGGCCTCATCATCCTCGCCACGTCCCAGTTCTTCGTGCCGATCAGCATCCTGCATCCGGGGTGGATGGTGGCGTTCCTCGTGCTCACCACGGCGACCTTCTGCCTGTTCGGATTCGCGATCGGCATCGTCGCCCAGGGATTCGAGCAGTTGAATTTCGTCCCGATGCTCGTGATCACGCCGTTGACTTTCCTCGGCGGGGCGTTCTACTCGATCGACATGCTGCCCCCGGCATGGCGCACGGTGAGCCTCTTCAACCCCGTGGTGTACCTGATCAGCGGCTTTCGCTGGACCTTTTACGGCACCGCGGACGTGAGCGTGGCGGTGAGCCTCGCGGCGACGCTCGTGTTCTTCTTCGCGTGCCTCGCGGTGGTGGTCTGGATCTTTCGCACCGGCTACCGGCTGAAGAGCTGATGTCCGCCGCGCGCATCATCGTCACCGGCGGCACGTTCGACAAGCACTACGACGCCATCAGGGGCGAGCTCACGTTCAAGGAGACGCACCTGCCGGCGATCCTCGAGCAAGCGCGCGTGACCCTGCCGGTCGCGATCGAGATCAACCAGCTGATCGACAGCCTGCACATGACCGGCGCGCATCGCGAGAGCGTGCTCGCCGCCTGCCGCGCCGCGCCCGAGCACGCGATCGTGGTGGTCCACGGCACCGACACCATGGCCGAGACCGCGCAGGTGGTGGGCGCCGCCACGCTCGAAAAGACGGTGGTGTTCACCGGCGCGATGATCCCGTACTCGGTGCAGGGGTCCGATGCGCTCTTCAACCTGGGCTTCGCACTCGCCATGGCCCAGGCGCTCACCGCGGGCGCCTACGTCGCGATGAACGGGCAGGTCTTTGCGTGGAACGACGTGCGCAAGGACAGGCAGACGGGCATCTTCCAGAAGGCCACGTGATAGCCATCCCAACAGGGGCGGGGATCAGGACGGCGCGCGCCCTGGCGCTCGCGCGGCAGCTCGGGGCGGGCTTCGTCGCGGGCATCACCGGCGTCATCTTCGCGATGACGTACGGGGCCCTGCTTTTCGCGGGGCCCCTGGAGCGCTTCCTCGGATACGGGCTCACGATCGCGCTCATCGCGCTGGCGGTGGGCAGCCTGGTCGGCTGGGCCTCGCGCGAGAAGGCGCTCATCGCAGGGGCGGATTCCAACTCGACGGCGCTGCTGGCGAGCGCCCTGGCGGGACTGGGTGCGGCGGGGCTCGCGCCCGACGACACGTTGCAGGTGGCGCTCGCAGTCGTCTTCGCCACCTCGCTCGTCTGCGCCCTCACGTTCTGGCTGCTGTCGCAGCGCGGCCGCGCCAACATCGTGCGCTTCGTGCCATTCCCCGTGATGGCGGGATTCCTCGCCTCGAGCGGTTGGCTGCTGGCAGTAGGTGCGATGACCATCGTCATGGGAATCCCCCTCACGCCGGAAAACGCGGTCTCGCTCGCGCAGGGCGCCTGGCAGCACGTCTGCGTCGCCGTGGCCGTGGCTCTGCTGCTAATGGCGCTGTCGAGCCGCCTGCCGGGCAGCGTGCTGATGCCCGTCGTGATCGCCGCCACGACCCTCCTGGTCCAGGGCCTGCTGGCGAGCTCCCTGTGTGCGCAGGATGCCTGCGAGGCGTCGCGGTGGCTCTTCCCCACGGCCCCGCAGGCGTTGTGGTTGCCTCCCTGGAACCTGCGCCTCGACGGCGACATCCTCCGCCTGGTCGGCGGCTTCGTTCCCACCATGCTCGTGGTCGCGTTCGTGGCCTTGATCGCCGTGACTCTCACGCTTGCGAGCCTCGAGATCGAGCTGCGCCGCGAGTTCGACCTCGGGCACGAGCTGCGCGTGCACGCCGGGGCTGCGGGGATCGCGGGTGCGCTCGGGGGAATGATCGCGTCGGCGTCGATTTCGCGCACGGCGCTCAATCGGCGCAGCGGCGCCACGGCCGTCGCGGGCCTCGTCTCGGCCGGCATGGCGCTGGCCATGCTGCTGGGGGCGAGCCACGTGATGGGCTATATGGCGCGTGCGGCGATCGGCGGCCTGGTGCTCTACCTCGGCATCGCGATGCTGCGCCAGTGGATCTGGGACGTGCGTCGCATCGCGCGCCCCGTCGAGGTGCTGCAGATCCTCCTCATCGTGGCCATCACCGCGCGCCACGGGTTCATCGCCGGGTTCGGTGCGGGCGTCCTCTTCGCGTGCGTGACTTTTGTCGTGACCTACAGCCGCATCCCGCTCACGGACCTCGCCACGCACCTGGGGGCGCTTCGTAGCTCGGTCGTGCGCTCGCCCGGCCAGGAGCAGGCGCTCGCCGTCCAGGGAGCGAAAGTGCCCGTCTACCGCCTGAGCGGCTACGTGTTCTTCGGCTCGGCGTCGATGATCGACGCGATGTTCATGGAGCACCTGCTGGGCGACGCCGAGGCGGTGGTGCTCGACTTCTCGCGCGAGAGCGGCATCGACACGTCGGCTCTCACGGTCTTCCAGCGCATCCTGCGGCGACATTCCCAGACGAGCGTGAGATTCCACTTCGTCTACGGCCAGCCGAGCCGCCTGCAGCTGGTGGCCCTCGGGATCACGCCGGGCGGCAGCCGCAACCTGAGATACCACGATTCCCTGGATCGGGCGCTCGAGGCCGCCGAGGAGGCGCTTCTCGAAGCCCACCACAAGGACGGCCTTGACCAGACAATGATGGGGACCGCCACGTCGCTCGACTGGCGCTCGCCGTTCGAGGCCTACCTCGAGACGCGCGAGATCGCCGAGGGCGAGGCGCTCTTCCAGGAAGGCGATCGCTCCGACGAGGTCTACTTCGTCGATAGCGGGCGCTTCGACGTGCTCAAGCGCGTGGGGGAGGGGGCGCCCGTACGACTTGCCAAGGTGCGGCACGGCGCGCTGCTGGGAGAGATCGCGTTCTACCTGGGCGAGCCCCGCAGCGCGACGATCGTGGCGAGCGAGCCTTCCATGGTGCGCGTGATGCACCGCTCCGCGCTCGAGCGGATGCGAGCCGAGCGGCCCGAGCTCGCCACGCAGTTCGACCACATGGTCATTCGCAGCGTGGCGCGCTCGCTCAAGAGGACCACGCAGATGGTGACGACTCTCACGTGAGCGTCGCCCATCGAATGAAGTCGGTCGAAAAACCTCGCGCGACATTGTCGCAAGCCCTCGCGGCCCTCGAGCGCGCCGCCACGGCCCGTGATCGCGCCAACCTCGAGCGCTTCAACATCGCGGCGCCCAAGGCGTTCGGCGTCTCCATGGCCAACATGAGGGCGATCGCCAAGCGCCTCGGCCGCGACCACGACCTGGCCCAAGCCCTTTGGACGAGCGGCTGGAACGAGGCCCGCATGCTGGCGACCCTGGTGGACGATCCGGCCCAGGTGACCGGGGCGCAGATGGACGCCTGGTGCCGCGACTTGGACAACTGGGCCATCGCCGGGCAAGCGGAATGCAAGATTGAGAGCGGCAGCGGTCAAGGTGGCCCGGCGGCTGGCGGCCTCTCCTGATGGGTGGGCAGGGATGCCCTTCGGGAGCTGGGCTAGCCCCCGCCTTGACTTTACATAATACAAATTATGCGCGATCCCATCACGCATAAGAGATCAGGGAAAGACGTTTTAA
>JANMYH010000413.1:0-22697 GCA_031381925.1 Burkholderiales bacterium
CCTCGAGAATCGGCCGGCAATTCGACGGTATCGTGACCGGCGCCTCCGCGAAGGGGACGTGGGCCCGTATCGCGGCGCCCGCCGTCGAGGGGCGGATCGTGCGGGGATTCGACGGGCTTCGCGTCGGCGAGCGCGTGCGCGTCCAGCTTGCGCACGTTGATGTGGCACGCGGCTTCATCGACTTCACCACGGTGAGACGGTAAAAAAGGCCGCAGCACACGCGGTGGCGGAAGGATTCCTGCTGCAGGAGGACGCGGCAGCGCTGATCGCCGCGGCCGAAAAGAGTGCGGTGCTGCGCTGAATACGGTGGGCCGACACTGCGAGTGGCGGCTGGCGCTGTAAGGCGTTCGTGCTCATCGCCCGGCGGATGCTCGCCGCCTAGAGCATCTCGTTCCACAGGTAGTAGAAGTTGTCCTTGAGCTTGTGCAAGGCGCCGCGCTTCTCCCACTCCTTCGCCTTCACTTCCTTGCAGACCTTCTCGTCCTCCTCGAAGAGCTTCTCGAGCTGCTTCGCGAACGCCTTGCCATGGATCCCGAGGGTGATCTCGTCGTTGATCTCGAAGGACCGGTCGTCGAAGTTGGTGCTGCCGACTGCGCTCCAGACGCTGTCCACGATCATCACCTTCTGGTGCAGCAGCGTCGTCGGGAACTCGAAGATGCGCACGCCCGCTTTCAGGAGGCGGTCGAAATTGCGATGCGCCGCGTGCTGGACCATCGGCATGTCCGAGGCGTCGGCCGAGGGCACCATCACGCGCACGTCGACGCCGCGCTTCACGGCCGCGCCCATGGCGTCGATCGCCTCGATCTCCGGCAGGAAGTAGGGGTTCTGGATCCACAGGCGTTTGGTCGCGGTGCAGATCACCATGTGGTGGAGGATCTTCACCGCCGGGGCCGATCCGGAGGGCCTCACGCTGGCGACATGGACCTTCAGGTCGCCGCACGGCTCGGTCTTCGGGAAGTAGTCCTCGCCCGCGAAGAGCTCGCCTGTCACCTCGACCCAATTTTCGCTGAAGGTCGACTGCACCTGGTGGACCGCGGGACCCTGCAGGCGCACCGAGAGGTCGCGGTAGTGCTCCTTGTCGTCGCCTTCGCCCATCCACGTATCAACGATGCAGTGTCCGCCCACGAAGGCGGTCTTGCCATCCAGCAACAGGATCTTGCGATGGTCGCGCTGGTTGATGACCCCGATGTAGTGCAGCTTCAGGGGATGGAAGCGCGCGAACTTCACCCCCGCCGCCTGGAGTTTCTTGCAGGCGCTGTCGCCCATGCTGTCGCAGCCCTTCGCGTCCACCAGCACGCGGACGGTGACTCCCGCGCGGGCGCGCTCGCAGAACGCCTCCACGAGCCGCTCCCCGAGCTTGCCCTGCTTCCACAGGAACGACTCGAAATGGATCGACTTCTTCGCCTTGGAGATTGCCTCCATCACGACGTCGAAGAATTCGCCGTTCTTGAGGATCTCGACGGAATTGCCCTCCACCACCCTGCCGTGGGAGAGTCCTGCGAGGGAGGGCACCAGCGCATCGATGCCGGCCTCGCATTTGACGCGGATGTGCGGGTCGCGGTGGCGCTTGGTGGACCAGAGGACGAGGACGAGGAAGGCGCATATCAGGAAGAGCACCACGCATGCGATGGCCAGGGCGGGGGCGGAGGGTAGCCAATTCATTGCGTCGTGTCCCTATCCAATTGCGTTTCGGCGAGCGGTGAGTCGCTCAGCCGCGCGCGCTGCAGCATGAGCAACCCGGCGGCCCAAGCGAGCCCGGCCAGCATTATCGCGTAGCCGACAAAACCGAAGAAAAGCCCGATCCCGCGCGCGCGCCGCAGCAATCCCAGGTCGCCGAACGTATTCTGCCAGTCGTGCCCGTCGCTCTCCTGGCCGGTCGCGCCGCCGAGCAGCATCAGCTTGGGCTCGAACGCGTCGTACATGTAGATCGCCATGTCGATCGTGGAGAAGCCGAGCAGCCAGAAGCACAGCGCCGCACCGAAGGGATCGCGCCGGCGCAGCAGTGCCACGCCGGCCACGATCGGCAGCAGGTGCTGCCCGAGCGTGCCCCCGAGCGTCATGATGAACTGCCCGAACCAGCGAAAGATCGCGTAGTGGCCCGCCTCGTGGAAGGGCAGCAGGATCATGTGAAGGAAGCTGCTGCCGTTTTCGCCGCTGCGGATGTCCACGTCGCGCCAGATCCACACCGTCCAGAGCGCGAAGACCGCGAGCAGGGCGATGCGTGCGGTCCAATTGACGCGCGCAACCTCCGCGGGCACATGGAGCAGCCACTTCGCGACCCACCCGCGGCCGGGCGATTCCCCCTCGTCGGAAGGCGGGAGTGAGGCGGACTGCAAGCGCACCGGCGCGTGGCCGAATTTCGCCAGTACCAGTCCGCAGGCGGGACAGGCAGCCGGGATCGCCTGGTCTTCGGGCAGCGGTGAATGCCCGCATTTGGGGCAGGAGGCGTAGCAGCGCACGGCAAATGATACCCGCCAGATGTAGGAGTCCTCTGGCATCCAAGCCGGCGCCGTTGGCCGAGAGTAGATGGGCTCAGGCCACGCTGGCCGAGCAACCCTCCTTCCCCCGAAAAAAGGAACAGCCATGGGATTCTTCAGCTCCATCCTCGACAAGCTCCGCGGCCATGCCAAGCCGACCCAGGCCGAGGCGCCGAAGCAGCAAAGCCAGTACGCGCCGGGCACCTCGACCCCCCAACCCATCCAGAACGTCGACGTGGAGGCGGTGCTCTCGCAGCTCGCGGCGAAGAAGGGCGGCGGCGGCAACTACAAGACGTCGATCGTGGACATGCTCAAGCTGCTCGATCTCGACTCGAGCCTCGAGGCGCGCAAGGGCCTCGCCGAGGAGCTGAACGTGCATGCCGGGGCGCACGGCAGTGCCGAGCAGAACATCGCGCTGCAGAAAGCCGTGATGCGCAAGCTCGCCGAGAACGGCGGCAAGGTGCCCGACAGCCTGCGCGATTGATTTGAGTGCGGGTGTTGGACCCTACGGGGGCGCTTGAGCGCCCCCTTTTCATTTTGCCTTGAGGAGGCGCTAGCCGGTCAGTCCTGGCCGGCCATCCGGGCGCGCGGAGTCCATTCGGCGGCGGCCTTTGCGGCCGCGGTGCGCGTGTAGAAAAAACCGCCCCGGACGAAACCCGACATCAGCGTGGCCTTGGCGGAGGTGACGCGTCCCGCGGCCGAGCGCGCGATCACGACTTCGTCAGGAAGTCCGTCCAGCAGGTGGACCGGAGCAAGGCGTCCATCCGCGAAGCAAGAGGGATAGACCTTCTGGGTAGCGAAATCGTAGAAGGCCGGGGTGAAGCCGAGGCTCGCATTCTCCTGGCTGCGCCCGCCGGTGCCGAGATGCGCGTCGTTTTCGGTGCGGAGCACGAAGCGGTTCATGAGGCGTTTCATCTGGGCTTCTCCGGCTGACGATGGGCTTTCCGACAAGTCCAGTGTCCACGCCTTGGCGTTGCGAAGAAATGGGAAATCGCCCATTCCGAACGCAGAGTTTTACGCTTCCTCGAATCGGCGAATGCTCTGCATGTGTGTAGGACTCTAGCGACCCTCCCCAAGCTTGTTTCGCGGGCCAACATCGAGATCCCGAAGCACCGTCCATTCGCGCACGGCGCGCGCCGTGGCGGCTCGCGTATAGAAGAAGCCGTTGCGCACGAAGCCGGCCATGAGGGTCGCCCGCGCCGTAATCACGCCTCCGGCGAGCTCGCACGGATAGATCGACATCGTCGCGTAGTCGAGGAACGCGGGTCGGAATCCCAGCCTGTCCATCAGTGTCATCGCCGTCTCCACCAGGCATGCACGAACGCGCCTGTACCTGCAGTGTCCGCCTCGCGATGCGGGGGCGATATGCGGAATTCCTCAGATGCGGGCGCGAAGATTACGCCGTTTTGTTTTCGGGGTTTTCACTCGCCGGGGAAGCGTCCATGCGGTGAGATGGCGTGGCGTTTCAACAACCAGGCAAAGGAGGGACGAGGTGAAATCGAGATTCGTGTGGTTGATCGGGTGTGCGGTGGTGTGGGCGCTGTCGGTCACGGCGGCGTTCGCCGACGGCACCAAGCGGGTGACGCAGGACGACCGGACGGCGAGCTGTGCGCAAGAGGCCAAGGGGCTGAAGGGCGACGAGCATCACAGGTTCGTGGCCGATTGCCTGAAGCGACATGACGGCAACGGCCACAATGGCGGCCACAGCCAGCAGGACAAGATGAAGGCCTGCAACGTGGAAGCCGGAAGGAAGGACCTGCACGGCGACGAGCGCCGCACGTTCATGAGTTCCTGCCTCAGGGGGTGAGGCTCGGGCGGGCGAGGCGAGAGCCGCGCCCGCCGCTTTCTGCGCCCTTTATGCTCGCGAGGTGCGCTGGTACCAGTAGGCGCGCATGTCGTGGCTCCACCCCGAGGAGATCGGCACCTTCGGGGCCTGCGCGCGAAGCTTCGCAAGCACCCAGCGGGCGCGGGCGCGGCGCGACCATGTGGGGAAGAACTGGCGCGATAGCCGGCGGGCGTGGGCGAAGCTGTAAATCTTCATTTTCCTCGGGTCTCCAGGGGTGTCGCCATGTGGAGACGATAATCTCGCGGGGGCGAGCGACAATCTGTCCTCGCCCGGCTGAATCGCCTATCGGAATCGTCCTGCACATGTGTGACCCACCTCACACCGCGACGTCCTCTTTCCACGGGCAAAACCGACGATCCGTCATAACGGGCCGGCCGTCGCCTGCGTTAGCGTAGAGGCCGTGTGTGCAGGAGAATCTCGCTACGGCGCAAAGCCCTCGGGGCCAGTGCCAGAAGGAGTGCCAGATGAATCGCTCGCTCGTGATCGCCATCGTGTTCGCTTCGGCCGCCGTCTCGGCGCAGGCCAGCGAGGGCGTCGATTTGTCGAACCGGGCGCGTTCCTCGGCGGCGGCCTCGGCGGTGGTGGTGTCGGTCAAGCAGGCCGATGCGCCGTTCCGCAACCGCGATCCGCTTCCGGAGCTGCTGATGCAGGAGGAGCAGGAGCGCCGCGGGCCCAGCGGGGCCTGCCAGCACAACAGCACGGCACTGTGTTACGACCTGGCCGACCGACGGGTGGTCTACCGCCCGGCGCGGGCCTACATGCCCCACCTTGAAGGCCTGCGCGCCGAGAGCGTGTCACTTCGGCACAACAAGATCGTGCTGAAGTACAGCTTCCGTTAGGGGTCTGGCGGGGGAGGGCTTCAGTTCGAGGCGAGCTTCGCCTCGATCGCGCGGCCGCGGTCTTCACGGGCAGAGCGCAGGCACTCCGCACGCGCTTCACCGGATTGCGAGCCGCAGCGCGCCTTGGCGAGCTCGAAGCGGGCCTTGACGCGCGCCAGGCGCGAATCCTCAGCCGCGGCCACGGTGCCGTGGTAGCGCGCCGACAGGTCGGCGAGCCTCATGCTTTCGGCAGCTCGCGCCTCCGCCTTGCAGACGTCGCGGGCAGCGCCGGATTCGTTACGGCAGGTGGCGAACACGGTACGCGTCTCCGACTCGATCGCCTTGCGGGCCTGGGAGTAGTCAGCGCGTGACATCAGGGTGCGGGGGGTATCCACCGCCGCGCCGATGCCGAGGGCTGCAACGCTCAGGAAAACCGCGAAGAAGGCCGTTACGTAGACGGTGTTGCGTTTCATGTTGCGTCCCCGCTTGATCGGTTGGGCGATTCGCCGGCTGGAGATGCGTGCCGGATCAGTCACGATGATGGAGCGTGAACCGGTCCCGATATGTCGGCGGGTGCGGAAAACGGGGAGGGCATCGTCCGACACGGGGGCCGGAAAGACGCCGGGGACCGGTCGCAAGACCGGCCCCCGGACGATTGTGGCGCTCATTCGATTGCTTTGGTGCGTTCGAATGCCTACTTGCCGGTCTTGTTCTGATCGGCTTTCACGGTGCCCGAGGTGGTGGCGCCCGCGTTGGTGGCGTTGGACGGCGTGCCCGCCGCACCCGACGTGTTGGCCGCCGGCGTCTTGCTGGCACCAGACGGGTTGGTGGTCGGGGACGTCGCCATGGGGGTGGTGCGCGCAGCGGGAGCCGGCTTCGTGGCTTCGTTGGAAGCCATGTTCTTGCGGTTCGCCTTGGCGGCGGCAAGCGCCGCCTTCTCGTCGGCCTTCGCCTGCTTCTTGCACGTGTGCTGGTCGGCGCCCTTCAGGTCCTCGCACTTCTCCTTGGCGACTTCGTACGCCGCCTCGGCCTTGATCTTCTCGACGTCGTAGCGAGAATCGGGCGTGCCCTTGCGCTTGGCGTCGAGCTCCTTCTTGGCGACCTTTTCCGTCGCCTTGGCTTCGGCCTGGCAGATGTCGCGCGCGTTGCCGCTCATCGGCTTGCATTTCGCCTTGGCCGCCTTCGCCTCGGACTCGATGCGCTCGTGCTCGGCGCGATACTCGGTGCTGGCCGCGGCCTTGACGTTCTTGATAGGGTTCGTTACGGGGCTGCCGGCGGGCATGTTGCTGGACTGCGCCGGTGCAAGTGTCGCCGCGCCGAGCAGGAAGGCCCCGGACAGGGCGGCGTAAAGAGTATTCATTTTCATATTTGGCTCCTTCGCGATTCCAGTCACTGGACCCACTTATTGCTGTCGCACTTGGCCTCGAAATCCTTGATCTGCTTCTCGGCCTCGTCCTGGGCAATTCCGTAGGAATTCTGGAGGCTGCCCGAAAGCTTGTCGCGCCGGCCGGCAATCTTGTCGAACTCATCGTCCGTCAGACGGCCCCACTGCTCGCGAACCTTGCCCTTGAGCTGCTTCCAGTTGCCTTCGATGCGGTCCCAATTCATGGCGTCATCTTGAGTTGAGAGTTGGGAAAGTTTTCGTGGAAACAACGCTGCGGACACTTCTCCGCTGCCCGAACATGATGGGGCTGTCGATGAAGTCCATCTGTCGGCGGAAGGGAAACGCCCGTGCGCTTTGCGCTGATAGCCGTGTGGGACGCCTCCTACAGAACCCCGGGCGGAAATTTCCATCAAACCGGATCGACCAGGAGAAACCCAATGACCGCAAAAAAAACGTCCGGCCCGTTCCAGCTTCCCGAGCTTCCGTGGGCAGAGAGCGCCCTTGACCCCGTGATCTCCGCCCATACCATCGGCCTGCACCACGGCAAGCATCACCAGGCGTACGTCGACAAGCTGAACGAGCTGGTCGCGGGCACGCCTCTCGCCGACATGCCCCTGGAGCTGGTGATCGCACAGTCCGCGGGAGACGCTGAAGGCAGGAAGATCTTCAACAACGCGGCCCAGCACTGGAACCATTCGTTCTTCTGGAACTGCCTGGCTCCCAAGGGGGGCGGGAAGCCGTCCGGAGACTTGGCCAAGCGCATCGATTCCGACCTGGGAGGGCTCGAAAGCTTCAAGACGGCATTCGAGAAATCGGCCGTGGAGTGCTTCGGCAGTGGGTGGGCGTGGCTGACCCTTCGCGACGGCAAGCTCGAGATCGCCTCGACCTCCAACGCAGGCACCCCGATCACGATGGGCGCCACGCCGCTGCTGGCGATCGACGTCTGGGAGCATGCGTATTACGTGGACTATGAGAATCGCCGCCCGGAGTACGTGAAGGCGGTGATCGGCGGCCTGCTCAACTGGGAGCATGCCCAGCAGCAGTTCGAGCAAGCCCAGGCGGGGCGACTCAAGGCCGCCTAGGATTGTGGCGTCAAAACCGGCAGAATACGCCGGTTCATGAGCACCCCTGCCCAGCAGAGCCGCCGTACCGTCGCCGCCTGGCTCCTGGGTTGCTGCGCGCTGGTCGTGGTGATGGTGGTCGTGGGCGGAATTACGCGGCTCACCCATTCGGGCCTGTCCATTGTCGAATGGCAGCCGATCATGGGCGCGGTCCCCCCGCTGAACGACGCGCAATGGGAGGAGGCGTTCGCGAAGTACCGGGCGACGCCGGAGTTCCGGCTCCGCAACCCCGACATGGCGATCGCGGGTTTCCGGGGCATCTTCTGGTGGGAGTACGCCCACCGGCTTTTGGGCCGGGTGATCGGGCTGGTCTTCCTCATCCCCTTCGTGTATTTCCTCGCCAAGGGCCGGCTCGACACCGACGTGGCGTGGAA
Organism: Burkholderiales bacterium; assembly: GCA_031381925.1. Classification (GTDB taxonomy): domain Bacteria; phylum Pseudomonadota; class Gammaproteobacteria; order Burkholderiales; family Usitatibacteraceae; genus Usitatibacter. Next base: position 8,021 of record JANMYH010000413.1, read on the forward strand.
GCTGGGAGGGATCTTCGTGCTCGGTGCCGCGCAGGGTGCGCTCGGCTGGTTCATGGTCCAGAGCGGGCTGGTCGATGAGCCGCGCGTGAACTCGGTGCGGCTCGCCGCGCACCTCGGCCTCGCCATCCTCATCTACGCGGCGATGCTCTGGGTGGCCCTGGACCTGCTGTACCGCACGCGAATCCCGTCCTCCGACGGCATGCGCGGGCGCGCCGGCGGCATGGTCGCCCTGGTCTTCCTGATGATCCTCTCAGGGGCGCTGGTGGCCGGCATTCGCGCAGGCCTCGCGTACAACACGTGGCCGCTCATGAACGGGCGCTTCATCCCCGAAGAGATCCTGCTGCTCGAGCCGTGGTACGCCAACATCGCCTACAACATGGCGACCGTGCAGTTCATCCACCGCATCCTGGCGCTCCTCGTCGCGCTCATGGCCCTGGGCCTGTGGTTCGACGTGCGCCGCGAGCCGCCCAATCCGCGATCGCGCTTCTGGAGCACGATCCTGGTCCTCGCCGCGGGGATGCAGGTGGCCCTGGGCATCGCCACGCTGGTGCTCGGCGTGCCGGTCAACCTCGCGGTACTCCACCAGGTGGGCGCGGTAGCCGTTTTCTCGTGCGCGATCATGCTCCGCCACACCCTGCGGGAGCAGCTGCAGTTTCAGATGTAAGAAGGGCCGCGAAATGTGAACTGCATCACGTTCCGGCTGCGGCCCCTGCCGGATAATTCGCGGCATGTCCGCACTCGTCCTCGTCCGACCCCACCGCAGCGCCAAGCACGTAGTCCGCGTCCAGCGTTTCTTCCTTGCTGTCGGCGCCTACGCGGTCTGCATCCCCTTGCTCGCGATCGCGAGCTGGCTCGGGCTCATCCCGGCGCGCACCGTGGTCGAGATCTGCGCGGCGATGCTGGTGACGAATCTCGCGATCTACCTGGTGTTTTCCACCGGCCTGAACGAGCGATTCGAGGACCCGAGCCTCACCTGGCTGCAGACGCTCGCCGGCACCGCGGTGCTGATGTACACGGTCTACCATTTCGACAAGGAGCGCGGGCTCGCGGTGATGATGTGCCTGGTGGTGCTCGCCTTCGGCACGTTCCGCTTTACCACGCGCGAGTTCCTGACCGCCGCCGGCATCGTGCTGGCCGCCTACGCCGCGGTGATCAACCTGCTGATGTGGATGAAGCCCGAGGTGGTCAACGTGTGGCTGGAGGCGTTCCACTGGCTCACGCTCGCCTTCATCCTGCCGTGCTTCGCGCTCGTGGGCGGACGCATCAGCGACCTGCGCCAGCGTGTTCGGCGCACCAACAACGAGCTGTCGTCGGCCCTCGGGATGATCCAGAAGCTGGCCACGCACGACGCCCTCACCGCGCTGCCCAATCGCACGCTCTTCAACGAGACGCTCACCCACGCCATCGCGCAGGCCGGGCGGCACCACCGGCAGGCGGCGATCTTCTTCCTCGACCTGGACCGATTCAAGAACATCAACGACACCCTGGGACACGGCGTGGGCGATCGCGTCCTGCAGGAGGCCGCGCGCCGCCTCAGCGCCTCGGTGCGCGAGAGCGACCTGATCGCGCGCCTGGGCGGCGACGAGTTCGTGCTGCTGGTGGAGGAGTTCCGCGACACGAGCGACCTGGCCGACATCGCCACCAAGATCCTGGCGGGCTTCGAGCCGTCGTTCACCGTCGACGGGCTCGAGCTGGGGCTTTCGGTGAGCATTGGGATCTGCACGTTTCCCGAGGACGGCAAGGACGTGCAGGAGCTGCTCTCGAACGCCGACATCGCGATGTATCGCGCCAAGGAGCAGGGCCGCAACCGGTTCTGCTTCTATGCGGCGCAGCTGAACACCCTGTCGCAGGAACGCCTCGAGCTCGAGGCGGGGCTGCGCCACGCTCTCGAGCGCGGCGAGATCGAGGTGTTCTACCAGCCCAAGATCGACTTCGGCAACGGGCGCGTGACCGGTGTCGAGGCCCTGATCCGTTGGCGCCACCCGAAGCTGGGGCTCCTGCTGCCCGACCGCTTCATCGGAATCGCCGAGGAGATCGGCGCGATCGTGCCGATCGGCTACTGGACGCTCGCCCGCGTGTGCGAGCGTGCGCGGCGCTGGCATGACCAGGGCATGATGCTATCGATGGCGGTGAACCTCTCCGCGGGCCAGTTCCACCAGCCCGAACTGATCACCGAGCTGGCCGCGATCCTCAAGGCGACGCGGCTCGCCCCCGAAACGCTCGAGCTCGAGATCACCGAGAGCATGGTGATGAAGGATCCCGAGCGCGCGGTCGGCGTCATGGAGGCACTGCGCGCCATGGGCGTTCGGATCTCGATCGACGACTTCGGCACCGGGCATTCCTCGCTCGGATACCTCAAGCGCTTCCCGATCAACCAGCTGAAGGTCGACCGCTCGTTCGTGCGCGACCTTCCCCACAACGGCAACGACGTGGCCATCACCCGCGCGGTGATCGCGATGGCGCACAGCCTGAAGATGAGCGTGGTGGCCGAGGGCGTAGAGCACCAGAGCCAGTTCGACCTGCTGCGGGCCGAAGGCTGCGACGAGTTCCAGGGGTATTTCTGCCGGCCGCCCCTCGAGGAGGCCGAGCTCATGCGCTTCCTCGCGGAGGAGCGCGCTAGCCGCGGGCTTTCAGGAGCTCGCCCGTCGCTCGCGACGTCACCTTGACCACCTCGGCGATCGCCCCGCGCAGGGAGGCCGGGTTGAACGTCTCCGACTGGCTGGCCCACACGAGCTTGTCGTCGCCGACGCTGTAGACATTGGTTGCGATGGTGACCACCCGGTCGCGGCGCAGGTAGCCGGGATCGTAGGCCGCGCGCCATCCGTATCCCCAGTATCCCCAGAACTCGTTGTAGAAGGACGGCACCGCGTAGACCCGCCCCGGGCGATACGACACTTCGCGCTCGACGCTCACGACGCGCATGATCACGGCGCTGTCGAAGCCTTCGGCACGCACGCGCGCCTTGACGCGGTCGAGGTCGCCGACCTCGGCATCGCTGAACAGGGTGTAGGCCGGCTGGGAGTCGGGAATGTCGCGCGTCATCTCGTCTTCGAGCACGCGGCGGGCGGCCGGGTCGGGGTGCTGGAACACCACCAGCACCTTGCGGAAAGGGATGCGCCCCAGCTCCGGGTCTTTCCAGGCGCTCACGATCTGGGTCGACGCGCAGCCCGCCACGACGATCGCCGCAAGCAGCGCGGCGAAGAGGAGCAGGGTGTATCGATGCGTCAGTGCATTCATTGGTCTTCCTACGAACGAACCTCATAGGGAGCGGCGGCATCGAGCAGCGCGCGCCCGCGGTTTGCGTGGACCTGGACCATGCAGGCGTCGCGCCTGGCACCGCCGAGGATCGCGCAACGGGCGCGATCGGCCTGGTACCGCGCCTCGATGCGCGCCCTTTGGGCGGCACGCGTGGCCTCTCGGGTGCGCCGGTACGCAGCTTCCGTGTCGGCCAGCCGGACCGCCTTGTCGCCTTCGGCCGCCACCCGGCAGAACTCACGCTCGGAACCCGGCATCGACTCGCAACCGGCGAGGCGCGCCGTGCGTGACGATTCGATCAGCCGGACCTTCGCCATGTACTGGAGCTGCGTGAGGCCCTCACTCCCCGTGCCGACGCTGAAGGCCGCCGCGCTGCTGACGATCGCTCCAACGCCCAACGCCACTAGAATCGCCCGCTTCATGATCCCTCCGGGTTTTCTCAACCGGTACAGGTTCATGATCGGTGGGGCGGCAACGAAGGGTCTGTAAGCCGCGCGGAAGCGCAGGGACTCCAACCCGGCTGAAATTCAGGTCGGACTCCTCCTACAAGATCTGAGAATCAGTTGCAGCCGCGCAACAGGAAGACCAACAGCAGGATAGGAATGGGAATGCCGAGGAGCCACATCAGGACATAACCGGCTTTGCCTTCCTGCTGGGCCGGCAGGCTCGGAAATCGGGGCAGGCGCATGACTTCTCTCCGAAGGATCGTGAAGCCAGTGTCGCCTGCCGGCATCGTGTGAAATATCCTCCGGCATCCGATTGCGTTGTAGGAAAGGTCTTCTTCCGCAGGCGCGGCTACTGGCTCGCGGTGATTCCGCCATCGACGTAGAGCACTTGCCCGGTGACGAAGTCCGACGCCGAAGCGCAGAAGAAGAGGGTGGCGCCGGCCACGTCGCGCGCCTCGGCCACTCGCCCGAGCGGGATTCGCGCGAGCAACGCCTGCCAGCGCTTCTCGTCGGAGCGCCATTTCTCCGCGGCCTCGGTGAGCACTACCGTGGGCGCAACGCCATTCACCTGGATGTTGTGGGGCGCGAGCTCGAGCGCGTGCTGCTTGACCAGCATGACGAGCGCGCCCTTGGTGGCGCAGTAGGCCGAGTAGCCGAAGCCGCGCATGCCGAGCTGCGAACGCACCGAGAGCATGTGGACCTGCTTGCCGCCCCGGCCGCCGGCCACCTGGTGCCGCGCCGCGGCCTGGGCGAGGAACATCGCCGAGCGCAGGTTGGCGCGGTAGATCTCGTCGAAGGTTTCCTCGGTGACCTCATCGATCTTTTGCTCACGGTTCATGCCGATGCAGTTGACGAGGAGGTCGAGGCCGCCCATCTTCTCGGCCGCTGCATCGACCGCGCTGCGGATGCTGTCCACCTTTTGCCCGTCGAGCGCGATTCCGTAGGCGGTGTGCCCCGCCGCGGAAAGCTTGGTCGCCAACGCCTGTGACTTCCCGGCATTGCGCCCCGCCACGGTGACTGCGGCCCCCGCCTCAGCCAGCCCAAGTGCCACCGCCCCCCCGATCCCTCCATAACCTCCGGGGATGAAGGCGCGTTTTCCAGTCAGGTCAAAGGGGTTCATCGGTGGCAATCGGCGTGGCATCGGCGCAAATCGGCGTTGCCTGCCTTGCGTCAGTCCATGTGGAGGCCGCCGTTGACATCCAGGACCTCCCCGGTGATGAAGCCTGCCAGGGGAGAAGCGAGGAAGCGCACGGCGTGGGCGAACTCTTCGGGCTCGCAGAACCGTCCGACGGGGATCTGGGCGAGGAGGTGGCGGCGTTGCTGCTCGTTCAGCTGCTCCATCACCATCGGGGTCTTCACGTAGGCGGGCGCGATCGCGTTCACCGTGACGCCGTGCGCCGCGGTTTCCCGCGCGAGGGAAAAGGTGAGCGAGGCGATGGCGCCCTTCGAGGTGGCGTAGGCGGTCCCGGCGGTGATGCCCCCGGTTTTGGAGGCGAGGGAGCCCACGTTGATGATGCGGCCCCATTGGCGCTGCTTCATGCCCGGCAGCACCGCGCGCGACCAGTAGAAGGCGCCGTCGAGGTTCACTGCCATCACCCGGCGCCACTCGCCGTCGTCCGTGGTCTCGGCCTTTTCGTTGGAGAGGATGCCGGCGTTGTTCACCAGGATGTCCACGGGCCCGAGGACCTTCTCGACCTGCTGGTGCGCCTGCCGGACCGCGCCGGAATCGGTCACGTCGCAGGGCACCGCGACGGTAGTCCCGCGAAGGAAGCGGATCATGCCGTCGAGGCGCAGCGCATCCACGTCCACGAGCGCCACGTGCGCTCCTTCCTCGAGCATCATGCGGACCACGGCGAGTCCCATGGTGCCCGCCGCGCCCGTCACCACCACGATCTTTCCGTTCAGCGTCATTGGGTAGGAAATCCGGTGTCAGAGACGAATATTACCCTGCGGAAATATTCGTCTCGGGCACCTACGCATCGAGGGCGGACTTGCGTCCGAAGAGGCCGCGCGCGCGGAAGGTGACGACGGCAATGAACAGGATGTACATCGACATGAGCGACCACTCCGACGCGTAGGCGCCCGTGAGGCCCACCACCAGGCCGACCAGGATTCCCGCGACGACGGCTCCCCAGAAGCTGCCCACGCCGCCGAGCACGATGATGAGGAAGGCGGGCACGACGGCGTCCACGCCCACGTGCGGCCGCACGCCCCAGATCGGCGCCATGATGATGCCGGCGATGGCCGCGAGCGCGGTGCCGAGCGCGAACACGCCGAGGCGCAGGCGCGCGAGGTCGTAGCCCAGCGCGCGCACCATCTCGCTGTCGTGGGCGCCGGCCTTGATCACCGCTCCGACCCGGGTCTTCTCGATGAAGAGCCAGAGCGCGAAGATCAGCGCCGCGGCGATGGCGCAGGCGAAGAACCGGTACTTCGCATATATAAGGTCGCCGACCAGCACCGCGCCCGTGATCGCCTCGGGGATCGGCAGCGTGCGCTCCCGCGAGCCCCACACCGCGCGGATCAGCTCCTCGATCACCAGCGCCGCCCCGAAGGTCAGGAGCAGCCCGTAGAGCGGGTCGCGCCCGTAGGTGCGGCGCATGCACAGCTCGAGCAGCATGCCGAAGGCTGCCACCAGCAGTGGGGCGGCGACCAGGACCATCGCGTAGGTCGCCGGCGTGGCGCTCGTTCCCAGCAGGTAGAGCGCCACGTAGGCCCCGAGCGCGAAGAGCGACCCGTGGGCGAGATTGATGACCTCCATCACGCCCACGATCAGCATGAACCCCAGCGCGGTCAGCGCGAAGAGCAGTCCCAGCGAGAGCCCGTTGACGACGTGCGGCAACAGGTTCAGCAGGAAATCCACGACCTCACGCCTCGTACGTCGGCGTCGACTCGTAGCTCTCGAGCTTGCAGGCGGCCGGGCCGTCCTTGTCCTCGACCTCCTGCGGCGGCACGTTCGCGAGCACCTTGAAGATGTCGTCCTTCTCGACCGGCGCGTCGTTGTAGGTCGCCATGTAGATGGTCTGCTGCATGTGGTGCGTGGCGGGGTTCATGTACGCGTCGAAGTGCTGCAGGCGGTCGCGCGCCGGAACCTTGAGGCCCTCGAGCTCCTTGATCACCTTGATGTTGTTGGTGGACCCGGCGCGTTCGACGGCGCGCAGCAGCTCGCGCGTGGCCATGTAGCCGTTGTAGTAGACGTTGCCCGGAACCTTGATCTGCACCCCGGGGTACGCCTTCTGGTAGGCGGCGACGAATTCCTTCACGCCCGGCAGGTCGAGGCGGTAGTACCAGTTGGTGCCGAAGACGCCGAAGATCTCCTCGGGCCCGAGGCCATAGACGTCGGGCCAGTCCTGCTGGTTGTTGATCCACGCGAAGCTGCGATTCAGCTTGAGCTGGACCACCTGCTTGCGCAACGCCTTGATGTCGTCGCCCCCCACCGCCGCGGCGACGACCTGCGGCCTGATCTGCTGCAGCTTGATCAGGTACGCGCTGAAATCGCGGGTGTTCTGCGGCACCATCATCTCCTCGACGATCTTGCCGCCGTTGGCCTCGACCAGCGCGCGCGTGGCCTTCGACGTGTTGTGGCCCCAGACGTAGTCGTTGGTGAGCAACACCCAGTTCTTGCCGTTCACCTTGAGCGCGTTCTTCACGATCGCGTGGGCGAAGTTGGTGCCATTCCCGTCCCACACGAACTTCACCCGGTGGCAGTCCTTGCCCGCCTCGGTGGGGGAGCTCGAGTTGGTATTGAGGTAGACGCAGCCGTATTTTTGCGCGACCTGCGAGATCGCATTGGCCACACCGGAATGCAGCGCGCCGATGAGGAATGCGGCTTCGTTGCGGGTGATCATTCGCTCGGCCACGCGCGACCCGGTCGCGGGCGTGGTCTCGGTGTCCATGTGGAGCGCCTCGATGGGGCGCCCGAGGACGCCGCCCTTCTCGTTGAACTCCTTGATGGCCATCATCGCGCCGAGGCGCTCCTCGCCACCGCTCGCGCCGTACTGGCCGCTCGCGTCCATGGTCAGGCCGATGACCAGCGGCTTCTTCTGGGCCGACTGCGCCCACGCATGGTTCACGGCCCAGGGGCCGAAAAACGAGGTGGCGGAACCGGCGGCGATGGCTTGCAGCAGGCTGCGGCGTTGTTGCGACGCGGGCTTCTTGGTGCCGTTCTTCATGGTGTCTCCTCCGTTAGGGGTCCGAGGTTTTTACCGTTTGATGATTTGCATCTGGTTCAGCTTTTCCTGGGCTTCGATCATCGACGGCACCATGCGCTCCCCCAGGCCGAGGGCGACGGCCTGCGCGAATGACTGGTGCACGGCCTCGCCGAGGAAGCTCGCGATCGGCAGCGACTCGGCGAGATGGGTGTAGTAGCGCAGGTCCTTGGCGGCGTTCTGGATCGAGAACTTCATGCGCGCGAGGTCGCCCGCCACCGCGCCGCCCGCCATCATCTGGAAGATGTTGGAGTTGAGCGCGCCCTGGGAGACCACCTCGAAGAGCTTGTCGAGCCTGACGCCCGCCTTGGAGGCGACCGCGAAGGCCTCCCCGATGCTGGCCACGATGGTGAGCGCCATGAAGTTGTTGACGAGCTTCAGCGTATGGCCGGCGCCGGGCGGGCCGACGTGGAAGACGTTCTCGCAGAACGCCGCGAACACCGGCTTCAGGCGTTCGAAGGTCGCGTCGTCGGCGCCCACCATGGTGTTGAGGCGGCCTTCCTCGGCCTCCTTGGGGGTGCGCGCGAGCGGTGCGTCGACGAAGGTCGTGCCCTTGGCCGCGAGGGCGTCGCGGATCTTCGCGCTCGAGCCCGGCTCGGCGGTCGAGGTGTCGATCACGGTCAGGCCTGCGCGCGCGGCGCCGAGGAGCCCGTCCACGCCGAAGACGTTTTCCTCGACCTGCGGCGAGCCCGTCACGCAAAGGATCACGACGTCGCTCGCCCGCGCGAGCTCGACGGGCGTCTTTGCTTCCTTCGCGCCCGCCGCCACCAGGTCCGCGGTGCGCGAGCGGTCGCGATGGACGAGGAACGAGAGGGGGAAGCCCTTGGTGGCGAGGTTCCTCGCCATGCCGTGGCCCATCATGCCGATGCCGATGAAACCGATGCGGGGGTTGCTCATGCAGTCTCCAGTTGTTTGTTTTCCCAAAGCCCGATGACCTCGGTGTATCGCCGTGCGATGTCGTCCACGACGCGCGCATCGCTCCACTCGCCCGCGAACCATTGCTCGGCGGCGGGGGCGAAGATCGAGCGTCCGACGGCGAAGCCGCGCACCCACGGACTCCCGGCCGCGGCGGCGAACCCCTCGCGCAGCCGCTCGGCGCTCGCCTCCATGCCGAGGACCAGCACCCCGCGGCACAGGGGGTCGTTGCGCTCGATCGCGCGATCGATGGCATACCACGCGGCCGCCTGGGAGTTTGGAGGCAGCTTCCACCAATCGGGCTTGACGCCCGACGCGTAGATCTCCTCGAGCGCGCGGGCGACCGTGGTGGCCTCGACCGCGGAGCCCGGCGGCGGCACGACCTCGACCAGCATCTCGTGGCCGGTTTCCGCGCATGCACGGGCGAGGGACGCGAGGCGGGCGAGCTGGAGAGCGCGCAATTCAGGCGCGTCATCGGGGTGGAAGTAGACGAGGCACTTGGCCACGTGCTCGGCAGGCCAGGCGCGCATCGCGAGCCCCAGCCCGTCGCCCGCTTCGAAAGCGAGCGGGATGGCGTTGGGCACCTCGACCGGGCGCGCGACCCAGAACCCCCGCGCGGTGAGCCGCGGCAGGATCGCCTCGCCGAAGCGGTCGTCGACGATCACGCCGGCGCCGGGCCGGTCGCGTGCCACGCGCTGGAAGGCGTCGGCGACGAGCGCCTTGAATTCGGCCACGCGCGCCGGGTCCGCGGCGTGGGAATCGACGAGTGCCGTGAAATGACCGCGATGGTCGAACGCCAGCACATGCAGCGGCGTGTGCAGCTTGCGGCGCGTGGTCGCGCGATGGATGTGGGCGAGGGCGGCGTCGTCGCGAAGCCTCGGTGTGGCGGGGCCGTTCTCGAGGAAATGACGCAGCTCCACCTCGGTCGCCATGGCAGGCGCGCAGCCATGGCGGGAGACCACGATCGCGCCGCACGCATTCGCGTACTCGCAGCAGCGCTCGAGGGGCTCGTCGCGCAGCCAGCCGCGCAGGAACCCGGCCATGAACGCGTCGCCGGCCCCCAGGACGTTGAACACCTCCACCGGAAATCCCGCGGAACGCAGGCCGGAGTCGAGGCTCGGGCCGATCGGGCCGGGAAACGCAACGCACCCCAGCGCGCCGAGCTTCACCACCAGCAGGGCACGGGTGCGCGCGCGCACCGCGCGAAGCGCCTCGATCACGTGGGCCGAGCCGCCGGCGATCCGGAACTCCTCTTCCGTTCCGACCACGAGGTCGCAGTGCGGCAGGATCCCGGCGATATGCGAGGTGGCGGCGTCGGAGGCGGCGTAGCGCTGCGCGCCCTCGCTGTGTCGCGCGAGGCCCCAGAGGACCGGTCGGTAGTCGATGTCGAGGATGACGCGCGAGCCCGCGGCGCGCGCCGCCTGGACGGCGCGCTCGCACGCGGCGCGCGTGCCCTCGCGCGACAGGTGGGTGCCCGAGACCAGTACCGCGCGGCAGCGCGCGATGAAGTCCGCATCGATGTCGGTGGCTGTGATCGCCATGTCGGCGCAATTGTCGCGGTAGAAGACGTGGGGGAAATCGTCGCGGTCCCGGATGGCGAGGAACACCAGGGCGGTGAGCCGCTCGGGATCGGTCGACACCTGCGTGACGTCGACGCCCTCGCGCTCGAAGGTTGCGCGTACGAACCGACCGTTCTGCTCGTCGCCGACACGCGTGATCATGGCGACGGCGAGGCCGAGGCGTGACGAGCCCACGGCGGTGTTGGCGGGCGATCCGCCGAGGTAGCGCGCGAAGGTCGATATCTCCTCGAGAGGGCAGCCGATCTGCTCGCCATAGAGGTCGACCGCGGCGCGGCCGATGCAGGCGAGCTCGAAGGCGCGCGGCGCGCTCATGCCTTGCGGCGCCGGCGGCCCTGCGCGGCGGCGAGCTCGTGCCCGACGCTCACGACCAGCGCCTGCGCGAGGCAGATGGGCTCGACCAGCGAGCGGAACGGTCGGTCGCTCGCGTCTCCGAGGTCGAAGGCGACGGTGGCGCTGCGCGAGAGCGGGCTCACGGCGCTGTCGGTGATCACCACGACGGCCACGCCGCGCCCGAATGCCCCGGCGGCGAGCTCGATCACGTCGGGTGAGTAGTTGCGAAAGCTCACGGCGAGGAGCACGTCGCCCGGACGCACGGCGCGTGCCTGCTCGCGCACCATTCCGCCGACGCCGTCGAGCAGCGATACCGGCAGCTCGAGCTGCCCCAGGGCGTAGGCGAGGTAGCAGGCGACGGGAAATGCGCGGCGCTGCGCGAGCACGTGGATGTGGCGCGCGCCCGCGAGCAGCTCCACCGCGCGCTCGAGGCGTTCGGGCGCGACGTGCTCCTCGAGGTGGGAGAGGTGCGCGATCGAGTCGGCGACGAAATCGTGCAGCACGGCCTTGGGCCGCGACAGCGCGGGCGCCGCGCGGCGCAGCGAGGCGATGCGCTCGCGATAGCTGCCGCTCCTTTGCACCAGCCGGTCGCGGAAGATCCGCTGCATGTCGGTATAGCCGTCGAACCCGAGGGCCTGGGCAAACCGCACCATCGCGGAGGGCTGGACTTCGGCCTTGCCGGCGGCAGCGGCGACCGTGTCGAGGGCGACCTCCAGCGGGCGCTCGAGCGTGAAGCGCGCGATGCGCTGCAGCTGGCGCGACAGGCCCGGGAAGCGCCGGCCGATCTCGGCCTGCAACTCCTCGTAATCGGCGGCGGGGGCACTCATTCGGCGTATTAGAACAAACGTTCTTGCATATTGCAAGTTTGGAACGTATATTGAAGCGCGATGAATTCCCGCCCGGCGCGCACCCCGCTCTTCCCTCCGGCATTGCTGGTCACCGTGGTCATCCTCGGCACCGCGCCGTGGTGGATCGGGCGCGTTGGACTCTACCCGTACCTCGCCCTCGAGATCATGATCTGGATGATCTTCGCGCTGGGCTATAACCTCCTCCTCGGCTACGGCGGATTGCCCTCGTTCGGGCACGGCGCGTTCTTCGGGATCGGCGCCTACGGGTTCGGGCTCGCGCAGATCCACGCCGGCGCCGGCCTCTGGGGCGCGCTCGCCGCGGGAATCCTCGCGGCCGCGCTCGCCGGCGCGGTGGTCGCGGCATTCATCTCGCACCGGCGCGGGATCTACTACGCGCTCCTCACCATCGCCTTCGGGCAGGTGTTCTGGTTCGTCGCGATCAAGTGGCATAGCGTGACCGGGGGCGAGGACGGGCTGCTCAACATCAAGCGCCCCGCGCTCCTCGCCTCGAGCGAGGCGCTGCATTTCTTCGCGCTCGGCGCCTTGGTGGGGGTCGCGCTGCTCCTCTGGAGGCTGGTCCACTCGCCCTACGGGCGCGTGCTGGGCGCGGTCAAGCAGAACGAGACCCGCGCCGCGTTCGCGGGCCACAACACCTGGCTCTACAAATGGAGCGCCTTCGCGCTGTCGTGTGCGATCGCGGGACTGGCGGGGGCCCTCTTCGCGCTCGCGCAGCAATCGGCCTATCCGAATGTGATGAGCCTGCACAACTCCGGCTTCGTGGTGATGATGGTGCTGGTGGGCGGAGGGCTGGTGAGCTTCTGGGGGCCGGTGGTCGGCGCCGCGTTCTTCCTGCTCGCGCGCGACCTGCTCGGCGCCTACACCGAGACATGGCTCCTCTGGTACGGGCTCCTCTTCATGGCGATGGTGCTGTTCAAGCCCGAGGGGATCGTGGGGATGTGGCGCGATCTATGGGACCGTCGCGGAATTTTGGCGAAACGCCAGGCACCAAAAACCGGGACTGTCCCGGGTGTGGGTCCATGACGTTCTTCTCCGCCACCGGCCTCGCCAAGCGCTTCGGCGACCGCGTCGTGCTGCAGGACGTGAGCTTCGACGTGGGCGAGGGCGAGATCCACGGAATCATGGGCCCGAACGGCGCGGGCAAGACCACGTGCTTCCACGTGCTCACCGGTCGCTACAAGCCCGACGCGGGGCGCGTGACCTTTCGCGGGCGCGACGTGACCGGGCTCGCCCCGCGCCATGTCGCGCGCCTCGGCATCGCGCGTTCCTTCCAGGTGATGAACCTGTTCGACGACTACTCGGCGCTCGAAAACGCGGTGATCGCCACGCCGGAATTCCGCGCGCGCGGTTTCGACGCCCTGGGCGATGCCTCGCGCGTCGTGGCGGCGCAGGAGCGTGCCGCGAGCGTGCTTGCCGACGTGGGCCTCGCCGGCAAGGAGGGCGTGAAGGCGAAGAGCCTTTCCTACGGCGAGCGCCGCGCGCTCGAGATCGGCGTTGCGCTCGCCGCCGACCCGAAGCTCCTGTTCCTCGACGAGCCGACCGCGGGCCTGGGCGCGGAGGGCCTCGCGCGCGTGGCCGAGCTGATCGGGCGGCTGCGCGGGCGCCTCACCCTGGTGGTGATCGAGCACGACATGCGTTTCCTGTTCGGCCTGGCCGACCGCATTTCGGTGGTCCACTGGGGCCAGGTGATCGCGCGCGGCACGCCGTCCGAGCTCAAGGCGAATCCCTGGGTGCAGCGCTCGGCGCTCGCGCAGAGTGTCGTCCCCGTGTAGGCGGGGACCCAATCCCATGCTGCAGATCACCGACATCGACACCTATTACGGCGAGACCCAGGCGCTCTTCGGCCTGACGCTCGAGGTGGGCGCCGGGGAGGTCGTGGCGCTCCTCGGGCCGAACGGCGCGGGCAAGACCACGACGCTGCGCTCGATCCTGGGATTGACGCGCGCGCGCCGCGGCGAGGTGGCGTTCGACGGACGCGACGTGACGCGCCTCGCCACACACCTCATCGCACGCGCCGGCGTGGGCTGGGTGCCCGACGATCGCCGCGTGTTCCCGGCGCTCACGGTCTCCCGCAACCTCGCGATCGCGTGCAAGTCCTCGCGCTTTCGCGCGTGGACCCTCAAGGAATGCTTCGAGGTGTTCTCGGCGCTCGAGCACCTGCAGGAGCGCGAATGCGAGAACCTCTCGGGCGGCGAGATGCAGATGGTGGCGATCGCGCGGGTGCTGCTCGGCGCTCCGGGGCTCGTGCTCCTCGACGAGCCGAGCCAGGGGCTCGCTCCGCGTGTGGTGCAGGACGTGATGCGCGTAATCCGGCGACTGCGCGAGGAAGGCGTGGGCGTGCTGGTGGTGGAGCAGAACGTCGAGACCGCGCTCGAGGTCGCCGACCGCGCGTATGTGCTGGATCGCGGGCGGCTCGCGTGGACCGGCGCCGCGGCGCAGCTGCGCGGCGACGCGGGACTTCGCCGCAGATTGCTGGGCGCATGACGATGCTCCGTGTCGAGAGGTTGCGAAAGGTCTACACCCGCGGGCGCTTCAGCCGAGTTCCCACCTTCACGCTCGAAGCGGACTTCACGGTGGAGGCGCCGTGCATCGTGGGAGTCCTCGGGCCCAACGGGTCGGGCAAGACCACGCTCTTCGAGCTCATCACCGGCAGCAACCGGCCGACATCAGGTCGGGTGTTGTGCGCGGGGCAGGACATCCACCGCGTGCGCTATGCCGAGCGCGCGCGCCTGGCCATGCACTACCACCAGTCCTACCAGGTGCGCCACTTCCGCAAGGTCGTGCCGTCGTTCCTGCTCGAGCGCGCCGCCTCCGAGGCGCCGCGCGTGCACCTGTTCGACGAGCCGCAATTCAGCCCGCAGGACGGCTACATCGGATTCATGCTGGATTTCTTCCGGCGGCTGCGCTCGGAGGGCAAGGTGGTGTTCGTCTGCCTGCACCCGAACGAGCCGTACCACGTCGAGCTGATGCAGGAGATCTGCGAGCGCTTCGTGTTCGTGAACCGCGGGCGGCTCACCCAGGGCGCAACGATGGAAGCGCTCGCCGGGCACGCGCCGTTCCGCGAGTACCTCGGGAAACTC
>JANMYH010000424.1:0-3362 GCA_031381925.1 Burkholderiales bacterium
ACGGGACCATCTGCTCCTTCATGAGCAGCTTGATCGCGTCGGCGATGGGCTGGAGGATGCCCTTGTAGCCCACGCGGTTCGGGCCCTTGCGCACCTGGATCCAGCCGATCACCCAGCGCTCCACCAGCTGGTAGTAGAGGACCGTGAGCAGCACCGGCACCAGCACCATGACGATCATCACGAGCGAGCGCCCGACCGTATAGGCCGCCGGGTATTCGCCCTGGAACGCCTGGATCTGGGCGTAGATCTCGTTCACGCCGCCACCTCGACCGCGACTTTTTCGAGCGTGACCGCGCCCTCGCCGAGCGCCGCCGTCTCGGGAATGCCGCGCGCGATGCGCACGCAGCCATCGGGAACCGACGCGTCGATGGCGAGCGCGAGGCGCGCCTCACCCCCACCCTGGGACACGCGCACCCGGTCGCCCGCCGCGAGGTTCGAACCGGCCGCCGTGGCGGCACTCATCCGCACGGTGCGCGCCGCGCGGGCATCGGCGGTGCGCTGCAACGGGGGTGAACGACGCACCACCGGGTCGCCGGCATAGATCGCGAACTCCGCGATGCGCTCGATCGACTCGGGGGCCGCGTTGAGCTTCCATTCCATCTCGGCGGCGGTGTTGGCAAGCCCGCGAGTGGCCCAGGCCTGGAGGTCGGCGGCGATCGAGGCGCGGATCGCCGGGAGCGTCTCGCCCTCGAAGCCGGGCACCTCCAGGAGCGAGCCGAGCATGCGGAGCACCTTCCACGCGGGCCGCGACTCGCCCTGGGGCTTCACCACCGCGTTGAATGTCTGCACGCGGCCTTCCATGTTCACGAACGAGCCGCCGGTCTCGGTGAACGGCGCGATCGGCAGGATCACGTGGGCGCGCTCGGTCGTGGCGTTGCGATAGGCCGAGAGGGCGACGGTGAACTCCGATTTCTCGAGGGCTGTGAGCGCCGCCGGGCCGATGTCGAGCTCGGCCTCGATGCCGGCGAGCACATAGCCGCGGCGCGGTGCGTCGATCATCGCGCGCGCGTCACGCCCGCGGGTGGGCAGGGCACCCACGAGGTGCGCGCCCACGGCGTTGGCGCCGTCCGGAAGCACGCCCACGGTGGCGCCGGTGACACGGCCGATTTCGCGAGCGATGGCGAGCAGCACCGCGTAGTCCGGATGCTGCTGCGCGTAATGACCGAGGATGATCGCGGAACGCTTGCCCTTGAGTGACGCGGCGATCGGATGCTCGCCCTTGCCGGCGACCGCGGTTGCGATCTGCGCGAGGGCAGCGGCCAGCGCCGCAGGCTTGGCCAGCACGCGGTTGGCCACCGGCATCAGGAGCTCGTCGCCCGCCACGTGCAGCAAATTGACCGCGAGGCCCTTCTTGGCCGCGTGGCGGATGCGCGCGGTGAGCAGGGGCTGTTCCTTGCGCAGCGTGGCCCCCACGAAAAGGACGCTCTCCAGCTTGGCCAGGTCCGCGACCGGCATGCCGAGCCAGGGCGCGCCCGCCGGCGTGGCGCGGAAGTCCGACTGGCGGACGCGGTGGTCGATGTTGTCGGTGCCCAGGGCGCGGCCGAGCGTGGCCGCGAGGTGCAGCTCCTCGAGCGTGAGGTGGGGCGCGAGCAGCATGCCGAGCGCGTCGGGGCCATGGCGCGCGACGAGGTCCTTGAGCCCATGGGCCGCGGCCTCGAGCGCCTCGGGCCAGTCGGCCTCGGTCCACTCGCCGGCGCGCTTGACCATCGGGCGCAGCAGCCGCTCCTCGGAATTGAGCCCCTCGTAGGCGAAGCGGTCGCGGTCCGAGATCCAGCATTCGTTCACGTCGTCGGTCTCGAGCGGCAGCACGCGCATGACGCGCTCCTGCTTCGCCTGGACCACGAGCGTGGAGCCGAGGGAATCGTGCGCGCTCACCGACTTGCGCCGCGAAAGCTCCCACGCGCGCGCGGTATAACGGAACGGCTTCGAGGTGAGCGCGCCGACGGGGCAGAGGTCGATCATGTTTCCCGACAGCTCGGAATCCACCGTGCGGCCGACGAAGGAGAGGATCTCGGAATGCTCGCCGCGCCCCGCCATGCCGAGCTCCATGACCCCGGCGATCTCCTGGCCGAAGCGCACGCAGCGCGTGCAGTGGATGCAGCGCGTCATGTCGGTGGCGATGAGCGGGCCGAGGTTCTTGTTCACCACCACGCGCTTTTCTTCCTGGTAGCGCGAGCTCGATGCGCCGTAACCCACGGCGAGGTCCTGCAGCTGGCATTCGCCGCCCTGGTCGCAAATCGGGCAGTCGAGCGGATGGTTGATGAGGAGGAACTCCATCACGCCCTTCTGGGCGGTGATGGCGGGATCGGAATGCGTGAAGGCCTTCATGCCCTCGGTGGCGGGCGTGGCGCAGGCGGGCAGCGGCTTGGGCGCCTTCTCCACTTGCACCAGGCACATGCGGCAGTTGGCCGCGATCGAGAGCTTCTTGTGGTAGCAGAAGTGCGGCACGAAGATGCCGAGCTTGGTCGCGGCATCCATCACCGTCGCGCCGTTGTCGACTTGGACCGGCTTGCCGTCGATCTCCAGGTTGATCGCCATGTCTAGTCCGCCGCCAGCTGGTGGCCCACGACGTTCGACACGTGCGTGTGGGGATGCTCGGTGCTGTAGCCGCCATGGGCGACGCTGCAGCGCTTGTGCTCGATGTGGTGCTGGAACTCCTCGCGATAGACCTTCACGAAGGCGCGCACCGGCATCGCGGCCGCATCTCCCAGAGCGCAGATGGTGCGGCCCTGGATGTTGTCGGCGAGGTTGAGGAGCAAGTCGAGGTCTTCCTGGCGGCCCTGCTGGTGCTCGATCCGGTTGATGATGCGGTAGAGCCAGCCGGTGCCCTCGCGGCACGGGGTGCACTGCCCGCACGACTCCTCGAAGTAGAAGTACGCGAGGCGCTCGGCGGCGCGCACCATGCACGTGTCCTCGTCCATGACGATCACTGCGCCCGAGCCCAGGAACGAGCCCGCCTTGGCGATCGAGTCGTAGTCCATGTCGATCGCCATCATCACGGCGGCGGGAAGGATGGGCATCGACGAGCCGCCGGGAATGACGCCCTTCAGCTTCTTGCCGTTGCGCATGCCGCCCGCCATCTCGAGCAGCTTCGCGAACGGGGTGCCGAGGCGCACCTCGTAGTTGCCGGGCTTCGCCACGTGCCCCGACACCGAGAAGATCTTGGTGCCGCCGTTATTGGGCTTGCCGAGCCCGAGGAACCAGTCGGCGCCGTTCACGACGATGCCGGGCACCGCGGCGAAGGTCTCGGTGTTGTTGATCGTGGTGGGCTTGCCGTAGAGGCCGAAGGATGCGGGGAACGGCGGCTTGAAGCGCGGCTGGCCTTTCTTGCCTTCGAGGGATTCGAGCAGCGCCGTTTCCTC
>JANMYH010000455.1:0-1535 GCA_031381925.1 Burkholderiales bacterium
AGGGCGCCGCCGAGGCGCTGGGAAAAGGCCGGAGCATCGGCACGTTCGACGTCGGCAAGGAAGCGGACATCACCGTCATGGATCTCGGCTCGCTCATCCCGTATCGGCAGAGCAAGGCGCTGCACGATCTCACGCCGGACGACGTGCTCAATCTCTGCATCTACCGCGGCGGCCCGCACGCGGTGATCGAAACGTTCGTGCGCGGCCAGAGCGTCTTCCGCGCGCCGGAGCCGGAGCTGTTTTGAACGCGGAAGTCAGAACGCGGAAAGGCGACCACAGATGAACACAGATTCAGCAAGGCGAGCGGCGTTGCACGCACTCGCGCGATCACTCGGAAGAATCCCATCTGTGTCCATCTGTGTTCATCTGTGGTTCCCATTTCTTTCCCAAGATGAGTGACGCCATCGACGCGGCGTTGGCGGAGGACCTCGGCGCGGGAGATCTCACCTCGCAATTCTTCGTCGCGGATGGGGTGAAAGCGGCGCGCATCTTTGCCAAAGAGCCCGCGGTCGCAGCGGGCGTGGAGACGGCGGTGGAAGTTTTCCGGCGCGTGGATGTGGCGCTGGAGGTGAAGGTCGTGCGCGTTTCGGGCAGCGTGTTGGAAAAGGGCGACACCGTGTTGGAGGTCCGCGGCTCGGTGCGCTCGATCCTCACGGGGGAGCGCGTCGCGCTGAATTTTCTCCAGCGCCTCTCCGGCGTCGCCACGCTCACGCGCCGCTACGTCGAAGTCGTCGCGCCGCACCGCGCGCGCATCCTCGATACGCGCAAGACCACGCCCGGCCTGCGCGTGCTGGAGAAGGCGGCGGTCGTCGCGGGCGGCGGCGTCAATCACCGCATGGGCCTCTACGACATGGTGATGGTGAAGGACAACCACCTCGCCGCGCAGAGCACGCTCGCCGAGTTGCAATCCGCGATCACCCGCTTCCGCGCCGCGCATTGTGGCGTGCGCGTCGAAGTGGAAGCAGATCGGATCGAACAGGTGCGCGGCTTTCTCACGCTCACGGGCATCGACGTGATCCTGCTCGACAATATGTCCTGCGCGCAGCTCCGCGAATGCGTCGCGCTCGTCGCGGGACGCGTCCCGCTCGAAGCCAGTGGCGGCGTGAATCTCGATACCGTGAACGCCATCGCCGCGACCGGCGTGGACTTCATCTCCGTCGGCGCGCTCACGCACTCGGCGCGCGCCATCGACTTCTCGCTCGAGCTCCTCGGATGAGCGCGCTCGATGTGGAGTTGCTGCGCGCGCTGCGCACCGCGCCGCTGCATCTGCCTGGCGCCGACCTCGCAGCCCAGCTCCGCGTGCCGCTCACCACCGTCGAGTCGCGGCTGGCGGAATTGCGCGCCGCCGGATTCGAGATCGAGCAACACCCCGGACTCGGCTACCGCCTGCTCGCCGCGGCCGACCGGCTCGTCGCCGACGATCTCCTCGCGCGACTCGGTGCGTGTGCGCTCGTTCGCGAGATTATCGTCTTTGAGGAGACCGACTCGACGAACGAACGTGCCGCCCATCTTGCCCGCGCTGGCGTCGCGCCCGG
>JANMYH010000274.1:0-3885 GCA_031381925.1 Burkholderiales bacterium
CGCCTGGTAGCCGTTCTCGATCGCCTGGAGAGCGGCGAGCGCGGCCACCAGCGTCTTGCCGCTGCCGACGTCGCCCTGCAGCAGGCGGCGCATCGGATGTGCGCCGCGAGGTCCTTGGAGATCGCGGCGTGCGCCTGGCGCTGGGCGCGGGTGAGGGCGAACGGCAGGGATTTCACCAGCGCATTGGTGAGCGTGTGCGCGGCCGGCAGCTTTGGCGCCACCTTCGCACGGCGCTCGCGGTAGGCGATGCGCATCGCAAGCTGCTGCGCGAGGATCTCGTCGAACTTCAGGCGCCGCCACGCCGGGTGGGTGCGCTCGTCGAGGCTCGCCGCATCGACCTTGGGGGGCGGGCGATGCAGGAATAGGACACTCTCGCGAAAGCCCCCGAGGCGCAGCTTCGCAAGGCGCTTGTCGTCGAGCGTGTCCGCAAGCTCGAGCGTGTCGAGTGCGTCGGCGATCTTCTCGCGCAGCAACGACTGCGAAAGCCCCGCAGTGGTCGGGTATACCGGCGTCAGGGACTTCGAGAGCGGCGCGCCTTTCTGCACGATGCGGTACTTGGGATGCACCATCTCGTCGCCGAAGAACCCGGGGCGGACCTCGCCGAAGAGTCGCACCGTCTTGCCCGCGACGAACTGCTTCTGCTGGCTCGGATAGAAATTCAGGAAGCGCACCCACAGCTCGTCCTCGCCATCGATGAGCTTGACCACGAGGGTGCGGCGCGGCCGGAACTGGACCTTGGATTCGACCACTTCGGCCTCGACGAGCGCGGGCTCGCCAGGACGAACGTCGGACAGCCTGGTGAGTTTGGTCTCGTCCTCGTAGCGCAAGGGCAGGTGCAGCGCGAGGTCGAGCTTCGTGCGGATGCCGAGCTTCTCGAGGCGGCTCTTGTTGTCAGCGCTGACCGCCAGACCAACCATCAACCTCGGGCCTTCGACAGGGAGTCCCGCGATTTTATCTTAGGGGCACCCCGGCAGGCCTGCGGATATCGCCAACGCCGCCCAATGAAAAAGGGCACGAGGCCGAAGCCCCGTGCCCTTCAAGACGACGCGTGACGGTTACGGGTCGACGCGGACGATGGTGGTCGGCAGGCTGGCCGACCCGGTGTAGGCCACCGAACCGAGGTATTTCGTGCCGGCGGCCAGGCCGCTGAATGCCAAGCCGATGGTCCCGGTGGCACCGATGGTCGCCGTGGAAGGTGCGCTCACCGTCATGTTGCCCGCGGCAGTGCTGCCAAGCACCCACGCATGCAGCTTGAACGGGCTCGAGCCGACCACGCCCCAGCCATGCACGACCGCCCTGTAGTCGCCGGCGGCCGGGTTGCTGAGGTTTACCTCTTCGGCGGAGGTGCCGCTGCCGCTGCTTCCCATCAGGGTGCCGGCGCTATTGAACACGCAGAGATCGATATCCGAGCCCGCGTTCACGTCGGCGTCGAAAAGCGCGAACCGCGCGTAGGTCGTGCCGGCCGGGACATTGACCGTTACGATCTGCGCATTGGGCGCCGTCAGGCTGCACGCCCCGTTGGTCGGATCGTCAGCCACCGTGCCCGACGTCAATGCCGCCGGAATCAAGCCACGCGCAGCAGCGGTGAACGGCCCCGAGAAGCCGAACGTCACGTTGTAGCTGATCGGGCTCCCATTGCTGGACACCGACACGGGGGCTGCCATCGCTACCGGCGCGACGACCATCGGAACGCGAACCGTGTGGCTCGCGCTGGCCAGCCTCAACTGGCCACCGGCGTAGGTATTCAGCGGGGCCGTCGTGCGCTGGAACTTCACCGTGAACGACTTGGTTTCGCCCCGCTGGAACGTCATCGGCCCCGGAAGCGTTACGGTGAACCCCCCCATGCCGGTGAAGCTCGCGGTGAACGTCTGCACGCTGCCGCTCACGTTGGTGACGCGCCGCGTCACCGTCTGCACGCCGGCCATGTCGCCGATCGCGATCGACGCCACGTTCAGGTCGCTCGGGTCGATGGCTTGGCCCGGAGCGCAGAAGCTGCCCGGTTGCGTGCCGCAGATGAACGCCATCCAGTCGGCGAAGCCCGCGTCGAACACCAGACCCGGATTCGCGGCCAGGTTCGGCCGCACGTGTCCGGCACCCTGGCGGAAGATCAGGACCGGGTTGTTTTCAGCCGCTGGAGGCGTGCCCCCATCCAGCACATCGGCGCCCGTGGTCATCAGCGCCGACTTGATCGCCATCGGCGACCAGTCCGGATGCAGCTCCTTGAACAACGCGGCCAAACCTGCCACATGCGGGCTGGACATGGACGTGCCGCTGTAAAGGCTGAACAGCTGACCGCCGTTGTTGGGCGGCGCCACGCCTGCGAGGATGTCCTGTCCGGGCGCTATGAGGTCGGGCTTCAGCAGGTCACCGTTGCCGGCGCGCAGGGGTCCACGCGAGGAGAACGAGGCCGTAAAGGGCGCCGCCACGTTCGTGAGGATCGTCGCCTGCGCGATCGAGGCTGTGGCGGTCGGCGTGATATACGCCTTGATGGCGACTCCGCTGGCCGCGAGAACATGCACGGTCGGCACCGAATGCACCAGTGCCAGGAGCGTGGTCGCACCCGCAGGATCGTTGTAGAGGACGACTCCGGCGCCGCCGGCGGCCGCGACCGCTGCGGATTTGTTCACCAGTGCATTGCTGCCCCGCTTGCACAGCACGATCTTGCCCGCGACTTTTGACGGGTCGAGCACCGCTACCCCCCCGTTGTCCGCGGCCGAGAAGCAACGCTCCGCGTTGGCCACTGCGGCGCCCGAAAGGCCGGCCGAGGCCGCATCGATCAGGGACGTCGAGCCCAGCGCCGCGGACAACGAAGCACCGGCATAGGTCGCGCCGTTGCCCAGCGTCACCGACCCTTCCCCGTTGCGGTTGTGTGTACCGGCCGCAACCGTGGTGAGCCACGGGCCCGGGTGCGCGACCGTAAAGGTCGCCGGACCGCTGTTGCCTGCCGAAGCGGCGACGAAGACGCCCGCGTCAGCGGCGAACATGAAGGCAATCTCGACCGCGTCGCGGAAGTTGGTTTGCGTGCCGCTGATCGAGAAGTTGATCACGTCGACGCCGTCGACTACCGCCTGGTCGATTGCCGCGACGCTGTCGGAGCCGAAGCAGCCGCCGCCCGTAGGCGTGTCCGCCCAGCAGACCTTGTAGGCCGCGATGCGGGCCCGCGGCGCCATGCCGCTGATCTTGCCGAGCCCGGCCGCGGGGCCCGTGGCCTGGACGTTCGAATTGCCACCCGACGTGCTCGAGGTGTGCGTGCCGTGTCCGCCCCAATCGCGCGGCGAGTTGTATTCGAAGGGGAAGAGGGCCTTGATTTCGGCGTTGCCGCCCCAGCCGGCGTTGTAATAGCGCGCGCCGATCACCTTCTGGTTGCAGTCGGTGCCGCTGAACGCGTCGCCGGGTGTGCACTTGCCGTGCCAGCCTGGGATCTGATGGTAGCCGAGCTTGCCGTCCTGCGTGCCGTTGCCATTCACGCCGGTGCGGTCCGAGAAGCTGGGATGCTCCGGCCAGAAGCCGCTGTCGACGATACCGATGATGACGTTCTCGCCCAGGGCGCCGGTGCGCGCCCAGAACCCGTCGGGCACCTGGCTCAGCCCCAGGAAGGCGGGAGTAGAGGACGTGTCCATCTCGTAGAGCTGGTCCTTCTCGACCGACAGGACGCCGGGCGCATTCTTGAGCGCCTCGGCCTGGGAGGCGGTCAGCCCGGCAGCGAAGCCGTTAAAGGAGTAACGATAGGAGTACTCCTTGCGCCCGCCGACGCGGGTGACGGCGTCGTTGTGGCGCGCTTCCAGGTAGGTCGCATAGCGAACCACCTTGGGATCGTCGGGGTTGATCTTGGCGCCCTTGCGGGGCTTGGTGGCCTGGTAGCCCGGGATGCCGCCCTCGTAGGCG
>JANMYH010000010.1:0-3145 GCA_031381925.1 Burkholderiales bacterium
GCGGGCGCCATCCTCGCGCTCCTCGAGGGCGGCGAGTCGTGGTCCACATCGGCCCTCGCCGCCGCGCTCGGCTCGAGCCAGCGAACGGTGCAGCGCTCGCTGCGGCAGCTCGAGGAGGCGGCGGCGGTTCGCGCGATCGGACAGGGGCGCTCCCGCCGCTGGCTCGCGCCGCCGATCGCCGGATTCGCGACAAACTTGTTACTCCCCGGTTCGCTGCCGGTTGGGTAGTCTGCACACATGAACACGACAACCAAGAGCAAGCCCAAGCGTGCGGAGATCCTCCGCGAATATGGACCCTTCCCCGGCATGGACAAGGTGGGCGGCGTGAGCTTCGATGGCACGCACGTGTGGTTCGCCGGCGGTGAGAAGCTCGCCGCGCTCGATCCCCAGAGCGGCAAGCTGGTGCGCGAGCTCCCGATCGCCGCCGACGCCGGCACCGCCTTCGACGGCGAGTACCTGTGGCAGCTGGCCGAAGCGCGCATCCACAAGGTCGACCCGCGCTCGGGCGAAATCCTCTCCAGCATCCCCGCACCCTCGGGCGGCCGCGACTCGGGCCTCACGTGGGCCGAGGGGACGCTGTGGGTCGGCGAGTATCGCGCCCGCAAGATCCACCAGATCGATCCCAAGACCGGCGCCATCCTGCGCTCGATCGAATCGGACCGCTTCGTGACCGGGGTGTCCTGGGCGAACGGCGAGCTGTGGCACGGCACCTGGGAAGACGATGAGAGCGAGCTGCGCCGCATCGATCCCAAGACCGGCAAGGTTCTCGACCGGCTCGCGATGCCCGCGGGCGCCCATGTGTCGGGACTCGAGTCCGATGGCGTCGGGGTCTTCTACTGCGGTGGCGGCAACAGCGGCAAGGTTCGCGCGGTCAGGAAGCCCTGATGTGCCCCCTGTGCCTCGCCGCCGTCGGCCTGTCCGTGGCGGGCGGAGTGGGAGCGGGCGCTTATTTCAAGAAAACCAAGGAGAACACCACCATGCTGCAACCGACGATCGTCTCGAGAAGTGAATGGTTCGCCGCCCGCACGCGGCTGCTCGCGAAGGAGAAGGAGCTCAATCGCCAGCGCGACGCGCTGTCCGAAGAGCGCCGCGCGCTGCCAATGGTGGCGGTCGAGAAGGAGTACGTGTTCCAGGGGCCGAAGGGACGCCGCACGCTCGCCGATCTCTTCGAGGGGCAGCGCCAGCTGCTCGTCTATCACTTCATGTTCGAGCCCGATGCCGACGAGGGCTGCCCGGCCTGCTCGCTCGTTGCGGACAACTTCGGAGGCCTCCAGCACCTCGCCGCACGCGACACCGCGTTCGTCGTGGTCTCGCGCGCGCCGATCGAGAAGATCGAGCGCTTCAGGAAGCGCATGGGGTGGACCTTTCCGTGGGTGTCGTCGTTCGGCGGCGATTTCAACCACGACTTCGGGGTGACGCTCGACGCGAAACACGCGGTGTACAACTTCGCGCCCGTGTCCGCCCAGCCTCCCGGTTATCCGCATGCCGGTGAGCGCGAGGGGCTGAGCGTGTTCCTGCGCGACGGCGATCGGCTGTTCCACACCTACTCGACCTACCAGCGCGGCCTCGACTCGCTCATGAACACGTACAACTTCCTCGACCTCACGCCGCTCGGGCGGCAGGAGGACGAGGGGATCATGAGGTGGGTCAAGCATCACGACAAGTACTGACTAGCTAGCGGACTACCGTTCGACCGGCCCCGCCACAACGGCATCAAGGATCTCGCGGGAGAGGGTTGGGTCGTCCACGGCCCGCGCAAGGACCATGGCCCCGATCCAGCTCGCATAGGTCTGGATGGCCCTTCGCCGCTTGTTGCTGGCCGTCCGACCCTTGACGAGTGCGCTCAGGAAGTCGAGGGCGTGGCGCAGCCCCTCGGTAAAGGCCTGGCGCACGATCGGGCCCTGGCGCGCGACATCGGTACCCAAGGCCGCAACAGCGCAGCCCTGCCCCCGATTGTCGCGGTGCCGCGCAGTGAGATAGTGGCGCGCCATCTCGCCCACCGGGTCCCGGGCCCCCTGGGCACGCTTGCGCCATTGCTCGTGCGACTGCTCGAGCGCCCTGCGGTAGGCCTCGGCCATGAGCTCTTCCTTCGAGCCGAAGTGGCCATAGAACCCGCCGTGCGTGAGCCCGGCTTCCTTCATGAGGTCGGCGACCCCGATGCCCTCGAAGCCGCGCTCGCGGAAGCGCCGGGCGGCGACATCGACGATGCGATCGCGGTTTCCTGCGGCCTCTACCCGGCTGACCCTCATGGCGACCCCCTGATCCGATAGTGCTTGACATTATACATGATGATCGTCATATAATGTTTCATGACGACCATCATCTAAAGGAGATGCAGTGAACGATATACAGCTCAAGCGCAGGATCGCCTTCGCCCTCTCGATGGGGGTCGTGACGACCGGAATCGTGTCCTTCGTCCTCATCGTGCTCAACCTGGGCTTCTCGGAAAAGTTCGCCCTCGTTTGGCTGCGTTCCTGGGGGGTTGCGTACGCGATCGCCATCCCCGCCATCCTGATGATCGGCCCGCGCCTGCAGGTGCGCATCGATCGTTGGATTCCCTGAGCAGTTCCATCAACGGAGAACTCGAATGACAAAGAACGGTATGGGTGTCGCCCTGGTGACGGGTGCGTCATCAGGCATTGGGCGGGCCACGGCTTTGGCCCTCAAGCAGGCGGGTTACCGCGTGTTCGGAACGAGCCGCAAGGCAGCCAACGTCGACGGCATCACGATGCTGGTCTGCGACGTGACCGACGAGGCTTCGGTGAAGAGGATGGTGGCGGAGACCTTGAAGCTGGCCGGGGGCATCGATCTGCTCGTCAACAACGCCGGCATCGGCTTGCTGGGCGGCGCGGAGGAGTCCTCCAGCGCGCAGGCCCAGGCGCTATTCGACGTGAATCTCTTCGGCGTCCTGCGCGTCACCAACGCCGTGCTTCCGACGATGCGCCGCCAAGGCAAGGGCAGGATCATCAACATGAGCTCGATACTTGGCCTGATACCGTCTCCTTACAGCGCGCTGTATGCCGCGACCAAGCATGCGCTCGAAGGCTATTCCGAATCGCTCGACCACGAGTTGCGCACGCTGGGAATCCGGGTTGTGCTGGTCGAGCCCGGCTTTACCCGCACTTCGTTCGAAGAAAGCGTCACC
>JANMYH010000022.1:0-3122 GCA_031381925.1 Burkholderiales bacterium
ACGGGCGCCACCTCATCGCAATCCTCCTGCTCTCCGCAGGCATGGGTGCGAAGGTATCGATCGAGACCAGCGGCCCGGATGAGGTCGCGGCAATGGCAGCGGTGAAGCGCCTGATAAGCAATGGATTCGGCGAGGGCTAGCGGGCCCTGCTATCCAGATACTCCCGCAATTGCGGCTGCCGCAGGACCGCGGCGCGCGCACCTTCAACCGTGATATCGACCTCGGCGGCACCGAGGGTCGAGAAGAGTGCTCAGGTCCGGGTAGCGCCCACCTCCACCAACGCCTCGATCCTGGTGGGCGAGTATCCAAGCACCAGCCTCAGCACGTCCTCGGTGTTCGCGCCAAGCGTGGGAGATCCGGCGTGGGGTGGCTCATTTTGTGAAATTTTCGGGACTCGCGCAGGTTGCCGGTACTTCCGCCCGTCGAGCGACTCCCAGTACGTACTGCGAGCACCAAGATGCTCGTCGTCTGCGAGGTCGCCCATCGAGTTAATGGGCCCAACGGGCAGGTCGGCGTTCGAGAACGACTCGAGCGCTGTCTTCTTCGTCCGGGATCCGATCCATGCTGACACCACCGCCTCGATCGCGTCCCGGTTTCGTGTCCTCAGGGCGAGCGAAGCAAAGCGCGCATCCCCGATCCATTCCGGATGGCCGACCAGCGGAGCCAGCCGCGCGAACTGCGCGTCGTTCTGGACAGAAGTGCAGATCCACTCCCTATCCGAAGTCCTGAAGTGCCCGGTGGGTGCGCCACCGAGGCTGTGATTGCCGTCGCGATTCCAGCTCTTGCCCGTCAGGTCCTTGTACGCGAGCAACGGACCGAGCATGCGGAAAGCAACATCGTAAAGTGCGATGTCCACCGTCCCGCCCGGCTGAGAATCCGGCGAGCCGCGACGATCGCGCCGGTAGAGCGACAGCATCGCGCCGAGAGCTCCCGCGAATCCAGTCATGAAATCGCACACGGGGATCGCGCCGCCGGCACGCATCGGAGGTCCGTCGGCCTCCCCAGTGAGATAGCTGAGGCCGCTATACCCCTGCGCGATCGGGTCGTATCCGCCTCGATCGCGGTACGGGCCCTCGCGGCCGAAGGCCGATGCGTAAACCACTACCAGGCGCGGAAAATTGGAATGCAGCGACTCTTCGTCGAACCCCCAGCCTTCCAGCGTGCCGGGGCGAAGGCTGTTGACCAGCACATCGCTCGCGGCGAGAAGATCGCGCAGGACTTCCTGGGACTCAGGTACGTTGAGGTCGAGCACCACCGACTTCTTGTTGCGCGCGTTGACCTTCCAGAAGAGGCTCTCGCCGTCCACCGCGGGGCCGAACTGGCGAAGCACGTCGCCGCGGCCGGGGCGCTCGATCTTGATGACCTCGGCGCCGTATTCGCCGAGCAGGGTGCCCACTAGCGGGCCCGCGAGCAGCTCGCCCAGCTCGAGGACCCGGATGCCCTTGAGCGGCAGGGGATCCGCGTTCAATGGGCGCAACGCCGCGTCAACGGGCTTTGCGCAGCGCGGCGCCCTCGGCCATGAGCTCGATGGCGCGATCCGTCGACACCACGGGAGCGAAGAATCGCTCCAATCGCTCCAGCGTCGGCGCCTCGTCGGCCTCCACCCCGCAGCCGCACGCGTCTCCGATCACGATGGGCATGTACCCCATGTCACGGCAAGTCCTCGCGGCCTGCTCGATGCACCAGTCGAGATGGTAGCCGGAGAGGATCACGGTACGTATGCCCCACATGTTGAGGTATGCGGGCAGCATCGTCCCGAGGAACACGTTGCCCAGCGAGGTGTAGTAGATCTCGGGTTCGTCGGGGCGCATCAGGGCCTTGATCTCTTCGACCGGTTGCCAGTCCCACTCCTTCTGCTCCTCGGTCCAGCCCGGATAGTGCGAGGCCCAGAAGTCGTACTGCACCTTGTCCATCGGGCTTTGCGGATACTCCTGGCGGAAGATCCGGTACTTGCTCCAGATCATCCGGTTTCCGTTCTGGCGCGTCGCGTGGATGAGCTTGATCGTGTTGCCGATGGCGCCCCCCGGCATGCGGCCGCGCTCCCAAAGCCGCTCCCCCGCTTGCGCGCCTTTCGGGGACAGGATGCTGTTCGCGTACCCGATCGCCAGGTACGCGGTGGGTAGCGCGAGCAGCCCGGCGAAGTCCAGCTTCTCCCATTGCGGGTGGCGATCAGGGACTTTCGGGGCGGGACGGGACTTGAGTTGCGCGCTCATGGCGACCTCCTCACGGATTGACGGCGCTCGCATGCGTTGCGTGGATGGCGACATCGCCCAGCCCGAGGTAGAACCGGCGGATGTCGTCGTTCTGCTTCAATTCGTGGGCAGGACCCTCCAGTACGACCTGCCCATTCTCCAAGACGTATCCATAGTCGACCAACGCCAGGGCGCGTGCCGCATTCTGCTCGGCCAGCAGGATGGAGACACCTTCCACCTCGCGCAGCCGCCGGATGATCTCGAAGATCTCCTTCACGACCAGTGGCGCGAGTCCCATCGAGGGCTCGTCGAGGAGCAGGAGCCGGGGCCGGGCCATGATCGCGCGGCCGAGCGCTACCATCTGCTGCTCGCCCCCGGAAAGGTACCCCGCCTTCACGCTGCGCCGCTCGCGCAGGCCCGGAAAGTATTCCATCACGCGCTCGATGTCGGTCGCCACCGCCGCGGAGTCGGAGCGCGAGAAGGCCCCGGTGCGCAGATTCTCGATGACCGTCAGCTGCGGGAAGAGCCGCCGGCCCTCCATCACGTGCGCGACGCCGAGCTTCACCACATCCGCCGGGTCCATGCCATGGATCTGCTGGCCTTCGAGCTCAACCGCTCCGCGGGTCACGCGGCCGCGCTCGGCGAGCAGGAGATTGGAGATCGACTTCAACACCGTGGACTTCCCGGCGCCGTTGGCGCCGAGGATCGCCACGGCGGAGCCGCGGGGCACCTCGAGCGAGATGCCCCGCAACACCTGGATCACGCCACGGTAGGCGACCTCGCGGTCGCGCAACCGCAGCATGGGCGCATCGGTCACTTTGCCGGCGCCCCGGACTTCACCTGCTCGCGATAGGCCTTGGCCGAGGCCTCGACCTTGGCCCGCACCATCGGCTCATTGGGCGGGATCCAACCCGAGATCGTCGTCCACTT
>JANMYH010000047.1:0-12503 GCA_031381925.1 Burkholderiales bacterium
CGCGGCTTTGCGCATAGAATCGCTTCACCAATCTCGTTCGATGCGATATCGAAGCTTGGTAGTGCGATAAGAGGCCTCCGGGCTTCGCGCACGACACACTCGGTCCAACATTGAAAGGAGTCGAACATGGCTGCGAAGAAAAAAGCTGCGAAGAAGAAAACCGCCAAAAAAGCAAAAAAGAAGACTGCTAAGAAGCGCGTAGCGAAGAAGAAGACTGCAAAGAAAAAAGCTGCGAAGAAGAAATCTTCCAAGAAAAAAGCTGCAAAGAAGAAATCTTCCAAGAAAGCGGCAAAGAAGAAGAAGCCAGCCAGGAAAGCGGCAAAGAGAGCGGCAAGGCGAAAGCCCGCGATGAAGGCGGCGGCCCCGATGAAGCCGATGATGGCTCCCGCGGTCACCCCGGTTATCACGCCGCTGATCAAGCCGATGAGCTGAAGGGAGCTCGCTCCCGACAGCCTGTGGCTGGACCCGAATACGAGGCGCGACCCGACCGGTTCCGCGCATGCGGTAAGCAGTAACGGCCGGGTAGCGCCTCGCAAGCGGGCGGAAGCACCGCCTCGCTCCAACTCCCGCATCCGTTATCCCAGCAGCGCCCACCTCTGCACGACCCGATAACCGCCTGTTCCCGGTTCGGACCGCATCAGCGCGAATTCCCGCACCTGCCAGGCCACCGGATCGATGGCCTGCACCTCGATCACGGTCCTGATTCCCCGCACCAGCGTCACATGCGGGGTGAAGGCGCGCTCCTCGATCGTGAAACCGAGCGCCCGCAGGCCGCGCGCCAGCACCGACTGCAACTCGACGATTTCGGCGGGCGGCTCGGTGCATCCGGCCCACGCCACGCGGGCACCCCGGAACGCGCCGACGCAATCGAGCCTCATCGGGAAGGCGCGGGCTGCGATGTCGACGGATGCCGCGTCGGCAACGCGCCCGGGCGCGACCTCTCCCAGAAAGGCAAGGGTGAGGTGGATCTTCGCCACGGGGACGGGCTTGCCGGCGGTGCGCAACGCGAGGCGCCCGGCCACCCGTCCGAGTTCCTCGGCCGCGGGCGCGTCGGGCCAGAGCGCGAAAAAGAGCCGCGCCATGGCCTCAGAGAAGGAAGACGGTCGCGAGGCCGAGGAAGATGAAGAATCCCATGCTGTCGGTCACGAACGTGAGGAACACGCTCGAGCCCACGGCGGGATCACGCCCGAATCGCTCCATCGCCAGCGGGATGAAGATCCCCGCGAGTGCAGCGACCACGAGGTTCAGCAGCATGGCGAGCGCCATCACGCCCCCGAGGGCGACGTTGCGGTACAGGAGGTAGGTGACGACGCCGAGGACGCCGCCCCAGATCACCCCGTTCAGCGCGCTGATCCCGAGCTCCTTGGTAAGGAGGCGGCGCGCGTTGGATGGACTCACCTGGCCCAGCGCCAGCGCCCGCACGATGAGGGTGGTCGTCTGGTTCCCGGAGTTGCCGCCGATGCCCGCCACGATCGGCATCAGGGCGGCGAGCGCGGCCAGCTTCTCGATCGAGCCCTCGAAGGCGCCGACGACGCGCGAGGCGAAGAAGGCGGTGCAGAGGTTCAGCGCGAGCCACGGGCCACGGTTCTTCGCACTCGCCCAGACACTCGAGAAGATGTCCTCCTCCTCGCGCAACCCCACCTTGCCGAACTCCTGCTGCTCCTGGCGCTCGCGCACGTACTCGAGCACGGTGTCGACGGTGATGCGGCCGATCACGCGCCGCTGGGTGTCGAGCACCGGGGCGCAAATGAGGTCGTAGCGATCGAAGGCCTGCGCCGCCTCGTCGGCGTCGTCCTCGGGGCCGAAGGCCGTGACCTCCCGGTCGTAGAGGCCCGCCACCTCGACGTCGGGATCGGTCACCAGCAGCCGGTTGAGCGGCAGCGATCCGAGCAGGTGCTCCTCCCGGTCCACGACGTACACCGCGTCGGTCTGGTGCGGCAGCTCGTCGAAGCGGCGCAGGTAGCGCAGCGCCACTTCGCAGGTCACGTCCTCGCGGATGCTCACCACCTCGAAATCCATGAGGGCGCCCACCGTGCCTTCCGGGAAGGACAACGCCGCCTGCAGCTCGGCGCGGTCCTCGACGTCCTGGGCCTCGATGATGTCCTGCACGACCTCGTCGGAGAGGTCGGGCGCCAGGTCCGCGATCTCGTCGGCATCGAGGTTCTGCGCCGCGGCGACGATCTCCGCGCTGTCCATGTCCGCGAGCAGCGTGTCGCGGACCGAATCGGAGACCTCGAGCAGGATCTCGCCGTCGCGATCGCTGCGTACCCGGCGCCAGGTGAAGACACGATCCTCGAGCGGCAGGCCTTCGAGGATGTAGGCAACGTCCGCGGGGTGCAGCTGCTCGAGCCGTGCCTGGACCTCGGCGGCGAGCGCCGCCTCGTCGAAGGGATCGTCGCCATGGCGGCGCGCGAGCAGCCGCTCGATCGCTTCGAGGTGCTCGTGCGGCTCCGGCTCGCCGTCGGCGGGGCGCGTGGCGGGCGGATTCATGGCAACTCGGCCGCCGGCATCCTCGCGAGGATCACCTGGGTCTTGCGGTTGATCCACGCCGAGCTGCGATTGCGGTCGTAGAAGCGGGGATTCGGCACGATGGCTGCGAGCCGGGCGGCGGCCTCCGGCCCGATGGCGGCGGCGCTCGACCCGTAGTAGTGGCGCGCCGCGGCTTCGGCGCCGAACACGCCCTCTCCCCACTCGATCACGTTCAGGTAGATCTCCAGGATGCGCCGCTTGTCCATCACCTGCTCGATCATCACGGTGATCAGCGCCTCCTGGCCCTTGCGCCAGGCGGTCCGATCAGCGGACAGGAAGAGGTTCTTCGCGAGTTGCTGCGAGATGGTCGAGGCTCCCGCCACCACCTTGCCCTTCCTGCGATTCTTCTCGAGCGCCTTCTCGATCGCGTCCCAATCGAAGCCCTCGTGCTCGGCGAAGCGCGAATCCTCCGCCACGACGATCGCCCGCTTGAGGGCGGGCGAGATGCGATCGTACGGCACCCAGGTGTGGCGAAGCTTCGCCTCCGGCTTCTTCGCACGCAGCCGCTCGAGGCTCGATTCCATGAACGCGGTCGACTGCGGATTATGGTCCCTCCACCACCAGAGGCGCGCGAGGAACGAGAGCTGAACGGCGAGAAAGATTCCCGCGAGGGCGAGCGCGAGCCAGCCCAGGAATGCGAAGAGCTTCTTCACGCGATGCGCGGCCGCAGGTGCGCGAGGACCGCCTGCGTCGAGGGGCGCCGGCCGCGCCACAGGAAATACGATTCGGCCGCCTGCTCGACAAGCATCCCCAGGCCGTCGGCTGCCTGCGCGCCCGACTGGCGCGCGGTTTCCAGGAACGCGCTCGCGGCGGGGCCGTACGCCATGTCGTAGGCGAACACGCCGGGCCCGAGGAGGCGCGCCGGGATCTCCAGCGGCTCGCCGCGCACCGAGGTGGACGTGGCGTTGATCACGAGCGTGGGTGATGCGTGGTGGAGCCCGCCCCAGTCGAGCGCTCGCACCGGCCCCATCGGCGCGAAGGACCGCGCGAGCTCCGCCGCCTTGCCGGGCGTTCGGTTCGCGATCTCGACCGCCGCAGGTGCAAGTGCCAGCAATGGGCCGATCACACCCCGGGCGGCGCCGCCCGCTCCGAGAACCAGGATGCGCGCCCCGCCCAGCTCGAGGCGGAGATTGCGGGTGAGGTCGGCGACCAGGCCCGCGCCGTCGGTGTTGTCCGCGTGGATCGCGCCGCTGTCCCGTCGCTCGATGAAATTCGCGGCGCCGGCTTCGCGCGCGCGCGCGCTTGCCGTTTGCGCTGACCGGAACGCATCGACCTTGAAGGGCAGCGTGACATTCGCACCACGCCCGCCTCCATCAAAGAAGCGTTGCGCATGGGCCGCGAACTCGCCCGCGGGCACCAGCAGTTTGCCGTACTCGATGCGCTCGCCGAGCGATTCGGCGAAGCGCGCGTGGATCTCGGGCGACAGGCTGTGGGAGACCGGATTGCCGATGACGACGTAACGATCCATCGGAGCGACGCGATAGCTTGCGGGAGTGTGCGGGCCCCAATTTATATAGTATGGCGACGCCATTGGCCACTTGCTCTATGATGGTGCGCGCGTGTGACCGAGGCACTAATGTGGTGCGTGCAGGGCAAACTTTGGATACATGTACAAGTTTATTCAAGGGGTTATGCGTGCCGCCGCGTGGCATGTTTCTCGCTAACCTTGGGCTCGACCGGGCCCATTCGGACGTCCGTTCCCCATTTCTGGGCACAACCACCAAATCAGGAGAATCAAATGGCATCCGCAGTCGCCGACGTGTTCAAGACGATCAAGGAAAACGAGGTGAAGTTCGTCGACCTGCGCTTTACCGACACCAAGGGCAAGGAGCAGCACGTCACCGTTCCCCAGAAATTCTTCGACGAAGCCAAGTTCAAGGATGGCCACGCGTTCGACGGCTCGTCGATCGCCGGCTGGAAGGGAATCGAGGCCTCCGACATGCTGCTCATGCCGGATCCGGACTCGGCGCGCATGGACCCGTTCTACGACGAGCCGACGCTCGTGCTCTCGTGCGACGTGCTCGAGCCGTCGACGATGAAGGGCTACGAGCGCGACCCGCGCTCGATCGCGCGCAAGGCCGAGGCGTACCTCAAGAGCTCCGGGCTCGGCGACACCGCGTACTTCGGCCCCGAACCCGAGTTCTTCGTGTTCGACGCGGTCGAGTGGAGGGTCGACATGTCGGGCAGCTCGGTGAAGATCTTCTCCGAGGAAGCGCCCTGGTCGACCGATTCGAAGTTCGAAGGCGGAAACCTGGGCCATCGCCCGCCGGTGAAGGGCGGCTACTTCCCCGTGCCGCCGGTCGATTCGCTGCAGGACATGCGTTCGGCGATGTGCCTGGCGCTCGAGGAGCAGGGCGTCGAGGTGGAAGTCCACCACCACGAGGTCGCGGCACCCGGCCAGTGCGAGATCGGGACCAAGTTCAATACGCTGGTGAAGCGCGCCGACTGGCTGCAGATCCTCAAGTACACCGTCTGGAACGTGGCGCGCTCGTACGGCAAGACCGCGACCTTCATGCCCAAGCCGGTGGTGGGCGACAACGGCTCGGGGATGCATGTGCACCAATCGGTCTGGAAGGGCGGGCAGAACCTGTTCGCGGGCGACGGCTACGCGGGCCTTTCGGACTTCGCGCTCTACTACATCGGCGGCGTGATCAAGCACGCGAAGGCGCTGAACGCGATCACCAACCCGGGCACGAATTCGTACAAGCGCCTGGTGCCCGGCTTCGAAGCTCCGATCAACCTCGCCTACTCCGCGCGCAATCGCTCCGCGTCTTGCCGCATCCCGTACGTGTCGAGCCCCAAGGGGCGCCGCGTCGAGGTGCGCTTCCCGGATCCGACCGCGAACCCGTACTTGTGCTTCGCCGCGCTGCTGATGGCGGGCCTGGACGGCGTGCAGAACAAGATCCATCCGGGCGATCCCCTCGACAAGAACCTCTACGACCTCGAGCCCGAGGAGGCCGCGAAGGTGCCGCACCCGTGCGCTTCCCTCGACGAGGCGCTCGAGAACCTCGACAGCGATCGGGCGTTCCTCACGCGCGGCGGCGTCTTCACCGACGACATGATCGATGCCTACATCGCGCTGAAATACGAGGAGGTGCAGCGCTTCCGCATGACCACGCACCCCGTGGAGTTCGACATGTACTACTCGTCCTGAAGGCGCGCCGGGAAGCAACGGGGCAGGGCGCGGCTTGTGCTTTGCCCCCTTCCCGACCACAACCTATAGGGGGTATGCGTGCATATCCCCTTGATCTTGTTGCTTTTTCCATGACCGCTGCCTATTCTTCCCTTCCGATTTCGCGAAAGGGAGTACGGCATGAAGACCGTCTGGATCGCGGGAGTGGCGATCGCGGCGTCAGCTTCGGCATTCGCCCAAACGACGATTTACAAGCACGTCGACGACAGCGGCCGCATCACGTACTCGAACAAGCCGATGAAGGGCGCGGTGGTGATGGAGCTCGACCCGATCACCACGATTCCCGCGACGCCTGCGGTGGCGCCCACTCGCGCCGGCGCTCCTTCGCCGTTGGTCACGGCGGACAAGCCCGAGGAACCCAGGGCGGAAGCGCGCCCGGCCGTGGCGATCGTGACGCCGGTGAGTTCCGCCAAGCCGATGCTCGCCGCGATGTCCGTCGAGCCGCAACTGCAAAAGCGCCGCGACGGCGAGCGTCGCAGGATCCTCGAGGACGAGCTGAAGAGCGAGGAAGAGTCGCTCAAGGTCGTGCGCAACTCCGTCCTCCAGGAACAGCAGAACCCGCAGCTCGTGGCCGCGGTGCGCCTCGCACAGCAGACCTCCGACCCCACGCCCGCGCAGCTTTCGGAATTTCGATCGAGCATCGACAAGGCCTCGGGCCGGATTCGCGGCCTGCAGGCGACCGCCGCCGAGCACGAGAAGAACATCGAGGCGCTCAGGAAAGAACTCGGCGCGCTGAAGCCCTAGCCTCGAGCAGTCCCCTCTTCCGGCATCCCTTTCCCGCCGACGCGCCAGCCGCAATGGCTGGCGCGCTTATTGCTTTTTCCAGCATGGGGTCCGCGTGAACGCGTATGCGGGCCTCGACCTGCTGTCCACCGCCGTCCTCCTGCTCGACGAGAGCCTCAACGTGACCTACGCGAATCCCGCCGCCGAGACACTGTTTGCGCAGGCCCGAGCCCACATCGTAGGCGCGGCCTTCGCGCAGGCGCTTCCCGGCAACGACGAGTTCATCGAGCGCCTCGAGCAGGCGCTCGCGCGCGACGCGGGGTTCAACGACAACGACCTCCTGCTCGAAGTCGAAGGCTATCCGGCGCACCTGCATTGCATCATCAGCCCGGTCGAGGCTCCGGGGGTCGCGCGCCTGGTGCTCGAATTCCGCGAGCTCGAGCAGCAGCTGAAAATCGCGCGCGAGACCAAGATCCTCGAACAGCAGGAAGCCAACCGGGAGCTGATCCGCAACCTCGCCCACGAGATCAAGAACC
Source organism: Burkholderiales bacterium (assembly GCA_031381925.1). GTDB lineage: Bacteria > Pseudomonadota > Gammaproteobacteria > Burkholderiales > Usitatibacteraceae > Usitatibacter. Next base: position 6,982 of record JANMYH010000047.1, read on the forward strand.
CGCTGGGCGGCATCCGGGGCGCGGCCCAGCTGCTGGAGCGCGAGCTGGCCGACCCCGAGCAGCGCGAGTTCACGCAGGTGATCGTGAAGGAGACCGACCGCCTGCAGTCGCTGATGAACCGGCTCCTCACGCCCAGCAGGTTGCCGCGCGTCGAGGCGATCAACATCCACGAAGTCACCGAGCGCGTGCGAACGCTGCTGCTCGCGGAGTTTCCCGAGGGCCTCGCGGTGCGGCGCGACTACGACACGAGTCTTCCGGACCTCACCGGCGACAAGGAACAGCTGATCCAGGCGACCCTCAACGTGGCGCGCAACGCCGCGCAGGCGAGCGGCGGGCAGGGCGAGATCCGGCTGGTCACGCGCATCTCGCGCCAGGTCACCATCGCCCGCATGCGGCATCGTCATGCCATTGCCGTATCCATCGAGGACGATGGGCCGGGCGTGCCCCGCGAGCTCGCCGACCGGATCTTCCATCCCCTGGTGAGCGGGCGCGAAGGCGGGACCGGCCTGGGCCTGTCGCTCGCCCAGAGCTACGTGAGCCAGCACCAGGGACTGATCGAATTCGAGAGCGTGCCCGGGCACACGCGCTTCACCATCCTGCTTCCGGTGCGCGAAAGGTTATCGCAATGACCCTCTCCCCAACCCTCTCCCACGCCGCTTTTCGCTTTGCGGGCGCCCGGGGGAGAGGGGGCGAACGTTGGACAGGGTTTCACGAATCGCAGGCACCCCTATGACGAACCCGGTTTGGATCATCGACGACGACCGCTCGATCCGGTGGGTGTTCGAGAAGGCGCTCGCACGCGAAGGCATTGCGCACCGCACCTTCGGAGCCGCGCAGGAGGCAATCGATGCACTGGCCCAGGAAGCGCCGCAGGTGGTGGTGAGCGACATTCGCATGCCGGGGCTTTCGGGACTGGAGTTCATGCAGCAGCTCAAGGCGCGCCTGCCCACGACGCCGGTGATCATCATGACCGCGTACTCCGACCTGGAGAGCGCGGTGGCGGCCTTCCAGGGCGGCGCCTTCGAGTACCTGCCGAAGCCTTTCGACGTCGACCACGCGGTCGAGCTGGTGCGGCGCGCGCTGGACGAGAGCCGCCGCCAGGTGGAGACGCTGCCGGCCGAGGAGGAAGCCCCCGAAATCCTCGGCCAGGCCCCGGCGATGCAGGAGGTGTTCCGCGCGATCGGGCGGCTCGCGCATTCCCACGCGACGGTGCTGATTACCGGCGAGTCGGGCACCGGCAAGGAATTGGTCGCGCGGGCCCTGCACCGCCACAGCCCCCGCGCGCCGAAGGCGTTCATCGCGATCAATACCGCGGCGATCCCCAAGGACTTGCTCGAGAGCGAGCTCTTCGGCCACGAGCGCGGCGCATTCACCGGCGCCCAGGCGATGCGCCGCGGGCGCTTCGAGCAGGCCGAGGGCGGCACGCTCTTCCTGGACGAGATCGGCGACATGCCGCAGGACCTGCAGACGCGGCTGCTGAGGGTGCTGTCCGACGGCCAGTTCTACCGCGTGGGCGGCCACATGCCGCTCGCGGCCAATGTGCGTGTGATCGCGGCCACCCACCAGGAGCTGGAGGCGCGCGTGAAGCAGGGCCTTTTCCGCGAAGACCTCTACCACCGCCTCAACGTGATCCGGCTCCGGCTGCCGGCGCTGCGCGAGCGGCGGGAAGACATCCCGGTGCTCGCGCGCCACTTCCTGGCCAAGAGCGCGCGCGACCTGGGCGTCGATGGCAAGCGGCTCACGGAAGCCGCGATCCAGTTCCTCGCGACCCAGGACTGGCCCGGCAACGTGCGGCAGATCGAGAACGTTTGCCACTGGGTGACGGTCATGGCGCCGGGCCAGGTGGTGGACGTGAACGACCTGCCCCCGGAGGTGCGCGGCGAGAGCGCGGGGGGTGCCTCGGGCGATGGCGATTGGCGGCGCGTGCTCGAGCGCGAGGTGGCGGCGCGGCTGGTTCGCGGCGAGTCCGACATCGCCGACCCGCTCACGCGCGACTTCGAGTCGGTGCTGATCATGAAGGCGCTGCAGCACACCGGAGGGCGCCGCATCGAGGCCGCGGGCCTGCTCGGCATCGGGCGCAACACCCTCACGCGCAAGGTTCAGGAGCTCAAGATCGACACCAAGGACTGAGCGCCGTACTTCCGCTCGAAATCGGAAGCGGGCAGCGCGGGGCTCTCGAGGAACCCCTGGTATTCGTCGCATTCGAGCCCCCGCAGGCAGCGCAGCTGCGCCTCGGTCTCGACACCCTCGGCGACCACCGACAGGCGCAGCGAATGCGCCATCGCCACGATCGCCTTGATGATCGCCTCGTCGTCGGGATCCACGCCGATGTCGCGCACGAACGAGCTGTCGATCTTGATCGAATCCACCGGCAGCTGCTTGAGGTACGACAGCGACGAGTATCCGGTGCCGAAATCGTCGATCGCGATGCCCACGCCCAGCTCGCCCAGCCGGTTCAGCAGCGCGGACTTGTCCTCGATGTTCTGCATGAGATGGCTTTCGGTGAGCTCCAGCTCGAGCGTGTCCGCGGGGAGCTGCGAGCGCTCCATCGCCTGCTCGACGGCCCGGTACAGGCGCTCTGCGTTCACCACCTGCCCGACCGAGAGGTTCACCGAGATGCGCAGCCCCGGCTTCACGCTCGCCTGCCACGCCCGGATCTGCGCGCAGGCCGTCTCCAGAACCCACTCGCCGATCGGGACGATGAGGCCCGAGTCCTCGGCCACCTCGATGAACTTGTCGGGCGAAAGCAGCCCGCGGCGCGGATGCTGCCAGCGGATCAGCGCCTCGACGCCCACCAGCTCGCCGCTCGCGACGTTCATGCGCGGCTGGTAGTGCAGCACCAGCTCGTTCCTGCGAAGCGCGAGGCGCAGGTAGTTCTCGACCGATAACCGCTCCTGGGCACGGGAGTTCATGTCGGCCGAGAAGAACTGGTAGTTGTTGCGCCCCTTTTCCTTGGCGTAGTACATCGCAACGTCGGCGTTCTTCATGAGCGCGCCGCTGTCGCGCCCGTCGTTGGGGAAGAGGCTGATGCCGATGGAGCACGAGGTGCTGAGCGCCTGGCCCTCGATCAGCATCGGCGTGCCCATCGAGGCGATCATCTTCTCGGCCACCTGCTGCGCGCCCTCGTCGTCGTCGTCGCGCAGATTCTCGAGGATTACCGCGAACTCGTCTCCCCCCAGGCGCGCCACGGTGTCGGAGGCGCGCACGCACGACAGGAGCCGCTCCGCCACGGCCTTCAGGAGTTCGTCGCCCACGTGGTGGCCGAGCGAGTCGTTGATGGCCTTGTAGCGGTCGAGGTCGATGAACATGAATGCGAACCCGGGATGGTGCCGCGCGGCGTTTACCACGCCCAGCTCGAGGCGGTCGTGCAGCAGCACGCGGTTGGGCAAGCCCGTGAGCGCGTCGCGCGTGGCGAGGAACTCGGCGCGCTCCTCGGCGATCTTGCGCTTGGTGATATTGGTGGAGGTGCCGGTCATGCGAAGCGCCTGGCCTCTGCCGTCGCGCTGCGTGACCTTGCCGCGCGAGTGCACCCAGATCCACTCGCCGGCGGCGTTGGGCACGCGGTACTCGCAGTCGAACTCCTCGCTCACGCCCTTTGCGGCGTTGCCGATCGCCGCCCGGAAGACCTCGCGGTCGTCTTCGTGGCTCCAGCCGATCACCTCGTCGCCCGAGAATGTCGATTCCCGTGGGGGGTCGCCGAGGAGCGCCGACCAGCTCTCATTGAAATAGACGCGGCTGTGCGTGAGGTCCCAGTCCCAGAGCGCGAGGTTGGAGCTGGTGAGCGCCAGGTCGAGGCGCTCCTTGGCGCGCACCAGCTGCTGCTCGGTGCGCTTGCGCAGCGTGATGTCGCGCGCGATTCCGATCATGCACACGCGCCCGCCGAGGGTCACCGGCCGGCCGCTCAGCAGGTAGGGACGGATATTGCCGGCGCGATCGCGCACCTCGGCTTCGATCGTCATGTCGCGCCCGAGCTCGAGCACCTCGCGCATCGCCACCGCGACCGCGTCCCGGTCCTGCGGGGAGATGAAGTCCACCGGGCTCATCGCGCCGATCTCGGCGTCGGTGTAGCCGATGGCGGCGGTGAGCGCGGCGTTCCACCGCAGGATCGTGCCCTCCGGCGACACCAGGTAGAAAGCGCCCGTGAGGTTATCCAGGACCGCGTCCACGAGCTGGCGCTCCTGCGCCCAGCGCTCCTCGGCCTCCTGCCGGCGGCGCACCTCCTCGCCGAGCCGATCGGGCGGCGCCAGCCGCGCTTCGCGCGCGCGCCCCTCGCGCAGCGCCTCCACGCGCGCCACTGCGAGCGATGCGAGGTTGGCGAGCGCGGTGCGCTCGTTGCGCCCGAGCGTGCGTGGGATCGGGTCGAGGACGGTAAGGGTGCCGATCAGCTCGCCCGCGCTCGAGACCAGCGGCAACACGCCCATGAAGCGCGCGCGCGGACCGGCGGCCACCAGCGGATGATGACGCCACTCGGTGAGCGACGCATCATCGACGAAGATCGGGCGGTCGAGCGGTTCGGTGCCCAGCGCGAGGCTGCGCTCGGCGGGCAGCTCGGTGAAGCTCACCCCGACACGCGCGCGCAGCCGCTCGCATCCGCCGTCGACGAAGGAAATCCACGCGATCGGGAAGCCGCCCACGTCCACCGCGCGGCGAAGCAGCTCTTCGAGCGCCGACTGCGGAACTTGCATCGTCGCCACGGCTAGGCGATCTCGCAGACCACGGGGGCGTGATCCGAGGGGCGCTCGAGCGAGCGGGGCGCCACGTCAATGGCGCACGCGCGGCACGAGGCACCGAGGGCGGGCGAGAGCAGCACGTGGTCGATTCTGAGGCCCATCTTGCGGCGAAACGCGTTCATGCGGTAATCCCACCAGGTGTACGACCTCTCGGGCTGCTCGAACAGGCGGAAGGCGTCGACGAACCCGAGTTCGAAGAGCCGGCGAAGCGCCGCGCGCTCGGGCTCGCTGAAGAGCACCTGGCCCGCCCAGGCGGCCGGATCATGGACGTCGCGTTCCTCGGGCGCCACGTTGAAGTCGCCCATCACCGCGATCCTCGGATGCAAGGCCAGCTCGGATCCGAGCCACGCCGCAAGCGCCTCGAACCAGCGAAGCTTGTAGGCGTACTTCTCCGAGCCCACGCTCTGGCCGTTGGGGACGTAGACGCTCACCACGCGCACGCCGTCGACATCGGCTGCGATCACGCGGCTCTGCTCGTCGATGAACTGGGGGATCCCCCGGCACACGCCGCCCGACTCGATGCGGCTCAGGATCGCGACCCCGTTGTACGTCCTCTGGCCGTTGTGCACGCTGCAGTAGCCCGCGGCGCGCAGCTCGTCCGCGGGAAAGGTCGCGTCCTCGCACTTGGTTTCCTGCAGGCAGATCGCGTCGGGGGAATTCGCCGCGAGCCAATCGAGAAGGTGCGGGAGCCTCACCCGGAGCGAGTTCACGTTCCAGGTTGCGATCTTCATGGACGCGTCGCTATTGCGGACGCGGTCCGGGCTGCCCCGGCAGCCGGGAGCGCGCGTAGCC
>JANMYH010000079.1:0-3438 GCA_031381925.1 Burkholderiales bacterium
GCGCCTGCCGCCCTCGAGGACGGTGAAGTGGATGTGCGGCGTGCGCCCCGGATACGGCACCGGCTTGATGGTGGTGAACGCGTAACGCCCCTCGGCGTCGGTGGTCACGGCGCCGAAGCCCTGGAAATTCGGGTCGAGCGACGACTCCGGCTCGCCCACGAGGTGGTACTGGCCGCGCGCGTCGCACTGCCAGATCTCGACGCGGGCCCCCGCCCGCGGGCGTCCGCTGCGGTCGAGGACCCGCCCCGAAACCGCCAGCGGCATCCCCTCGGCGCGCTGCGCGCGGCCCTCCACCCGGGTGAGATCGGCGTCGGAGTCGCGCGGCAGGCTGCGCGGATAAAAGGGCCCCTCCGTCATCCGGGGAGTGGGTGGGCGCTCTTCGGCGAGGATCGGCGTGGGCGCAAGGGGCGCCAGCGCCGCCGCGCCCATCCATGCCAGCATGCGTCGTCGTTGCATCGAGAGCCTCATCGGGGCCTGCGTTCGCTCCAGTATCGCACTTGTGTCACCAGCGGTTCGACCCGCGGCACCGCCGTCGATTCCGAAGGCAACACCACGCGCAGCGCGCCCTCGCGATCGGTGCGATGCAGCTGCACGCCGCGCGCCGCATAGCGCGCAACGACGGTCTCGTGGGGATGGCCGAACCGGTTGCGATGGCCGACCGACATCACGCCGACCGAGGGGGCCACGGCATCGAGGAACGCGCTCGTCGAGGAAGTTTTGGACCCGTGGTGCGGCACGAGCAGCACCTCGGAGCGCAACGCCGCGGGCGAGCGGGCGAGCATCTCGGCTTCGCTTCGCGCCTCCGCATCGCCGGTGAGGAGGGCTGCTGCGCCGCGTGCCGCCACCCGCACGACGCAGCTGCGATCGTTTTCCTTGCGCGCCCGCTTGCCCCGCTCCTCGGAATAGACGCCCGCATCGGGGTGCAGCACGGCGAACTCGACGCCATCCCAGTTCCAGCTCCTGCCGGCGGCGCATCGGCTCGAATCGTCGAACAGGAGGTGGACCGCGTGATCCGGCGCAAGCGGCGAGAGCAGCCATGCCGGCGCGCGCGCGGCGGCGAGCGAGATGGCCCCGCCCGCGTGATCGTCATCGGCATGGGACACGACCATTGCGTCGAGCCGCAGGATTCCCTCGCCGCGCAGGAAAGGCGCGACGATCCGGCCGCCACTGTCGACGTCCGCGCTCCACGCGGGGCCCGCATCGTAGGCGAGCGCATGGGTGGCGGTGCGCACCACCACCGCAAGCCCGTTGCCGACGTCGAGCACGTCCATCCACGCCTCCCCCCACGCAGGCCGCGCCGGCGCCACGGCGAAGAGCGGCACCAGCCAGGCGAGGGCGAGCGAGCGCATCGGCACGCCCCGGGGGGCGAGGAGCCAGGCGCAGCCCACCACCGCCGCCAGCACCGTCCACGGTTCGGGGGCATGGCTCTCGAGCATCGCGCCGGGCAGGTCGGCGAGGAATTCCAGCGGCCCCATCAGCGCCAGCATCAGCACGTGCGCCGCGTCGAGCAGGCCGCCCACTCCCAGGAACGCGCCGGCGATCGCCAGCGGCACGATGACGAGGCTCACCAGCGGGATCGCAAACGCGTTCGCCAGCGGCGAGACCAGCGAAAACTCCTGGAAGAGCGCGATCAGCATCGGCACCATCGCCACGGTCACCGCGAGCTGCTCGGTGGCGGCGACGCGCAGCCACCCTGCCCTGCCGGTGCGCATCGCCATCACGAGGAAGATCGCCGCCACCGCGCCAAAGGACAGCCAGAACCCGGCCGAGAGCACCGCCCACGGATCGATCACGAGAACCACGAACGCGGCGACGGCGAGCACGCGGGAAGGCGAGCCGTGGCGGTTCGCGAGCACGCAGGCGGCGATGGCGGCGAGCATCACGAAGGTGCGCTGCGCGGGCACCGCGTACCCGGTCAGCAGCGCGTAGGCGAATGCGGCCAGCGTGCCCGCGACGATCGCCGCCTTGCGGGCGGGAATCCGCAACGCGAGCGCCGGGACGCGCACCCACGCAAACCACGCCAGCAGGAAACCCATGCCGGCGAGCATCGTGATGTGCAGTCCCGAGATGCTCATCAGGTGACCGACGCCGGTACGCCAGAACACTTCCCAGTCGTCGTTGGCGATGGCGTCCTGGTCGCCGATCGCGAGCGCGACCAGCACGCCGCGCAGGCGCGCCTCGCCGAGATGCGCCTGCATGGAGTCGCGAACCTCCGAGCGCCAGCGATGCAGCGTATAGGGCCAGCCGTCGACGAGCCCGGTACGCATTGCGCTCGCGCGCGGGCGCACGTAGCCCGTTGCGCGGATTCCGCGCTCGAGCGCCCACGGCTCGAAATCGAAGCTGTGCGGGTTGGCGAGGCCGCGCGGGCGCTTCAGGCGTGCGGTGAGCGCCCAGCGCTCGCCCGGCACCAGGCGGGGTGGAGCGCCCTCCGCCCGCCCCGCCTCGGCGTACCACGTGAGCGCGATGCGCCGCGGTACGCTCGCCTGCGGTGTCGACACGCGCTCCACGTCGAACAGGAAACGCGTTCCGCGCGCGCCCGCCTGGGGCAGGCTCGCGACGACGCCTTCGATCGAAATGTCGCGCCCCTCCCAGGCGAGCGGCAAGACGTCTGCCAGGCGCGATTCAGCACGCCATGCGGCGAGGCCGTGTCCGATGAGGAAGCCGGCGGAGAGCAGCAACATCGCGCGCACCACGGGCGATCCGGGTACGAGGCGAAGGGCGAGAAGGGCGGCAATCCCGAGCGCCCATTCGGGATGCGGCTGCGGCAGCTCGGCCGCGCGCTGGAGCAGCAGCGTGCCGACGACGAAGCCAAGGACAAAGAGGCGCATTCCCTCCCAACGCGCGGCAGGGCGGGCGGAGTACGGCGGCTACTTGCCCTTCTTCTTTGCCTTGTCCGCCTCGGGGACTGCGCGACCCTCCTCGGACATCTTCTTCACGGCCAGCGTGCTGCCGGGACTCACGATTGCCGCCGGATCGCTCGCGGGAAAGCTCTCGTCGAGGGCCTCGTCGACGACCTTGTCGTCGTGGTCCTTTCCGGTCGCGAGGCCGGGCGGGCGGGTACGGGTGGAATCGAGCTTGGGGGCTGGGGACTCTGGCTGCGACTTGTTGGCCATGGGCGATCCTTCGGGTCTGCTCGGGTGTGCGACGGGTTGTCCCCTATGGACCGCGGCGGGAGCGCCGCGTTCAGGCTGTATCATTCCGCGCATGGTTCGCGCCGGCGGGTTTACCTGGATCGAGTTGCTCATCATCCTCGCGGTCGTCGCGATCCTGGGCGCGATGGCGATCCCGGGATTGCACGACACCACCCTCAAGAAACAGGTCAAGGAAGGCATGGCGCTCGGCGACGTCGCGAAGAAGGGCATCCAGGAGTCGTGGACCGCGACCGGCGACCTGCCCAAGGACAACGAGGCGGCGGGCGTGCCGCCCCGCGACAAGATC
>JANMYH010000125.1:0-4916 GCA_031381925.1 Burkholderiales bacterium
CGTGTCGAGGAGGGCGGGGTCCTTGGGATCCATGAACTCCGGATGCCACTGCACGCCGACCACGAAGCTGTGGCCTTCCCAGCGGATCGCCTCGACGATGCCGTCGGGCTCGCTCATCGCCTCGACCACGAGGCCCTCGCCCAGCGCCTTGATCGCCTGGTGGTGGATGGTGTTGATGCGGGCGACCTGCACGTGCGGAAAGACGCGCGCGAGCCAGGTATTCGGCAGGATCCGCAATTCGTGGAAGTGGTTGTCGTACTTGGCGTCGTCGCGGTGCGAGCCCATCTCGGGGCATTGCGTGGCGATGTCCTGGTAGAGCGTGCCCCCGAGCGCCACGTTGATGACCTGGTGGCCGCGGCAGATCCCGAAGACCGGCTTTCCCTGCGTGACGAATTCGTGGAACAGCTCGATCTCGTAGGCGTCGCGCACCTCGTCGCCCGACCACATCGGATTGAGCGGCGACTCGCCATAGCTCTTGGGGGACATGTCGGCGCCGCCCTGCAGCAGCAGGCCGTCGAGGGCGTCGACGTAGTGCTTCACCTTGAGCGAGCGCGGCGCGTGCGGCGTGGCAAGGCTCATCTCGGGGATCATGAACGCCAGCACCTCGCCGGACATGATCCAGTTGGCCACCGATTGCTCCAGGTACTGCACCGACTTGGCGGGCAGGAACTGGCGCGATGGGTCCGGATAGAGCAGGCGGGCTGAGACGCCGATGCGAAGAGGTTCCATAGCAATCAATATGATAGCCTTCTTGCCCAGATGAAGCATCTGAGCGCGCTGGACGCGGTGTTCCTGCACCTCGAGACGCCCGAGACCCCGATGCACGTGGGCAGCCTCATGCTGCTCGACAAGCCGCCGGGGCGGAAGAAGCCGTACGCCGCGATTCGCGACCACATCGCCCGGCGCATGCACCTGGCACCCGTGTTCTCGCGCAAGCTCGGCTTCATGCCGCTGGACCTCGCCAACCCGGTGTGGCTCGACGCGGCCGGGATCGACCTCGATCACCACATCCGCAGCCTCAAGCTGCTGGCACCGGGCACCGACACGCAGCTCGAGGATGCGGTGGCCAAGCTCCACGAGGAGGTGCTCGACCGCTCCCGACCGCTCTGGCAGTTCACCGTGATCGAGGGGCTCGCGAGCGGCAAGGTCGCGTTCTACGCCAAGATCCACCACGCCGCCCTTGATGGGCAGGGCGGCATCGCGGTGGCGCAGGCGCTCCTCGATCCGCAGCCGACGCCGCGGCGCGTCGCGAAGAACGATGCCCCCGCCAGCCGCAATGCACCGTCGACGGTCAGCATGCTGGGCGCGGCACTCCGCAACACCGTGTCGCAATACGCCCGCCTGGTGAAGGGCGTGCCGGAGGTGGTGAAGGCGGCCGCGCGGGGGAGCGCCGTGGCGCTCAGCTCCGCGGAGCTGCGCAAGCGCGGCATCACGCTCGGACCCCGCACGCCGCTCAACGCCGCCATCGGCGCGCGGCGCGCGTTCACGACCGTGCAGATCCCGCTCGCCGAGGCCAAGGCGATCGCGCGCCACTTCGACGCGAAGCTCAACGATGTGGTGCTCGCGACCTGCGCCGGCGCGCTGCGACGCCACTTCAAGGGCAACAAGGCAGCGCTCGCGAAGGCGATGATCGGCGCGATTCCGGTGAGCCTCCGGGCCCCGGGCGACACCACCCAGGCCAACTACGTATCGATGAAGCTGGTGAGCCTCGCGACGCACATCGCCGATCCGGCCAAGCGCATGGCCGCCATCGTCGCCGCGAGCACCCGCGCCAAGACGCTCACCGGCAGCATGAAGGGCGCGATCCCGACCGACATGCCCTCGCTCGGCATCCCGTGGCTGATGGCGCGCATCACGCCGCTCTACCGCAAGGCGGCGGGTGCGAACCGCATCCCGGTGATCGCCAACCTCGCGATCTCCAACGTCCCCGGCCCCCAGGCGCCGCTCTACCTCGCCGGCGCAGAACTCAGGGCCTACTACCCGGTCTCAATCGTGACCCACGGCCTGGGGCTCAACGTCACCATCGTGAGCTACCACGGGTCGCTCGACTATGGGCTGGTGTCGGCGCGCCAATCGATGCCAAACTTGCGGCAGTTCGCCCGGTCCCTGAAGCGGGCGCACGAGGAGCTCATGACGATTGCGGTGAAGAAGCGATGACCGATGCGCGCGTGTTGAAGCCGCCCGGCGCGCTCCTGCTCGCCCTCGAGGGGCGCGCCTTCTGGGAGTTCGGCGCCGCCATCGCGTCCTATCCGCTGCTGCGCCAGTCGGCGCGCGGCGATGGCCACCCGGTGGTGGTGTTCCCCGGGCTCGCGGCCTCCGACATCACCACGCTTCCGCTGCGGACCTTTCTCGGCGAGCGTGGCTACCGGCCGCGCGGCTGGGAGCTGCGCCTGAACCTGGGCCCGCGCAAGGGCGTGCTCGAGCGCTGCGTCGAACTGGTTCGGAAGGTGCGCCGCGAGAGCCGGCGCAAGGTGAGCCTCGTGGGCTGGAGCCTGGGAGGCGTGTACGCGCGCGAGATCGCCAAGCTCGCGCCCGACGACGTGCGTTGCGTGATCACGCTTGCCTCGCCCTTTACCGGTCATCCCAAGGCCAACAACGCGTGGCGAATCTACCAGCTCGCGAGCGGACACTCCGTGACCGAGAGCGAGGAATTCGCTCGGGTGCGCGAACCCCCGCCGGTGCCCACCACCTCGATCTTCAGCCGCAGCGACGGCATCGTCGCTTGGCCGTGTTGCGTGCAGGAATCCGGCCCGCTCGCCGAGAGCATCGAGGTCGCCGCGAGCCACATCGGCATGGGGATGAATCCCGCGGCGTGGTACGCGGTGGCCGACCGGCTCGCGCAGCGCGAAGGCCGCTGGCGGCCGTTCCACCGCGAAGGCTGGCGGCAGTGGTTGTTTCGCGATCCCTATCGTGCCGGCGATCGCGGCTAACGGCCTCACATTCGAGTACGACGCGCGCGGCAACCCGGGCGACCCCGTCATCCTCCTGGTGATGGGACTGGGCGTCCAGATGGTGCTGTGGCCCGAGGCGTTCTGCGACCAGCTCGCCGCGAAGGGCTTCCGCGTGGTGCGCTTCGACAATCGCGACGTGGGGCTCTCGTCCAAGCTCGATCCCCTCGGCACCCCGAGCGTGGCGATCGAGGCGATCAAGTACGCGCTGCACTTGCCGCTGAAGGCGCCGTACCGGATCGACGACATGGCGCGCGACACCAGCGCGTTGATGGATGCCCTGGAGATCCCCCGCGCCCACCTGGTGGGTGCCTCGATGGGCGGGATGATCGCGCAGAACCTGGCAGCGAGCGCGCCGGCGAAGGTGGCGAGCCTCACCTCGATCATGTCGACGACCGGCTGCCGAAGCCTGCCGAAGCCGACGTCGCGCGCGCGGCGGGCGCTGATGATGCCCCCGGCGAAGCCGGGAGACACCGAGGGTGCGATCCGGCGGCTGATGAAGACGCTGCGCGACATCGGCAGCAGTACCCATCCCGCCGAGGAAGGTTACCTGCGGCAGCTCTGCGAACGGCACGTGCGGCGCTCGTACCACCCGGCGGGGGTCGCGCGCCAGCTCGTGGCCGTCGCCGCGACCGGTGACCGCACGCAGGTGGTCAAGGGCATCCGCGTGCCCACGCTGGTGCTCCATGGCGACGAGGATCCGCTGCTGCGTCCCGCTTGCGGCGAGGCTACGGCGTGCGCCATTCGCGACGGCGGGGGCGAGGCCCGGCTCGAGATAGTGCCGGGCATGGGGCACGACCTGCCCGTGCCGCTGCTGCCGCGGCTCGCCGACACCATCGCCGCGCATTGCCGCGCCCATGCCTAGGGGCGCGCTGCTCGTCGTGCTCGTCGCCTTGATGGCGGGCTGCGCCGCCCCGAGCCGCCCGCCGGTGAGCATCGACGAGGGACGCGCACGGGTCGCGGCGAAGCTTCCCGCGACGCTCGCCGAGCGCGGGGGCTGGGCCACCGACATCCATGCGGCGATGGAATCGCTCGCGATCGAGCTCACGGATGCGAACATCTGCGCGATCGTGGCGGTGACCGAGCAGGAATCGGGCTTCACGGTCGATCCCGTGGTGCCGAACCTCGCCGCCGCCGTGTGGAAGGAGATCGACGTGCAGCGCGAGAGCGCCGGCGTCCCGAAGCTGGTGCTGCAAGCCGCGCTCGCCCTGCCTTCCACCACCGGCCGCAGTTACCGCGAGCGCCTCGACGCCGCGAAAACCGAACGCGAGCTGAGCGATATCTTCGAGGACTTCATCGGGCGCGTGCCGCTCGGGAAGACCTTCCTCGAGGATCGCAACCCGGTGCGCACCGGCGGCCCGATGCAGGTCAGCGTGGCCTTCGCCAAGTCCCATGCGGCGGCGCGACGCTATCCGTACCCGGTGTCGGGGTCGCTTCGCGAGGAGGTGTTCACGCGGCGTGGCGGCATGTACTTCGGCATCGCCCACCTGCTCGGCTATCCCGCGGGCTACGACCGCTACGTCTATCGCTTCGCCGATTTCAACGCGGGGCATTACGCCAGCCGCAATGCGGCGTTCCAGAAGGCTCTGTCGGAGATCTCCGGCACGCCGCTCGCACTCGACGGGGACTTGCTGCGCTACGAGAAGGGCGAGCCCTCGGTCACTCCCGGAAGCACGGAGACAGCGGCCCGTGCGATCGCCCGCCGCCTCGAGCTCGCGCCCGAGCAGATCCGCCGCGACCTGGAGCTCGGCCGCACGCACGACTTCGAGGGCACCCGGCTCTACAAGCACGTCTTCGCGCTGGCCGACGCAGGCAGCAAGCCCACGGCTCGCGCGGTCGTGCCGCAGATCGCACTCACCAGCGCGAAGTTCACTCGCAAGCTCACCACGGAGTGGTTCGCGAACCGGGTGGTCGAGCGCCACCGCGGATGCATGGCGCGCGGTGCGAAAGCGCCTACTGCTTCTGCAC
>JANMYH010000151.1:0-2220 GCA_031381925.1 Burkholderiales bacterium
GTTCGTGTTCCTGCTGCTGCTCGCGTGCAGCTTCCGTACACCGGTGGTCGCCGCCGTGGTGACCAGCTTTCTCAGCGTCACCTACTGGTATCTCTATCGGCTGATCCGCGACATCGACAATCCGTTCGACTTCAACCAGGGACATACCGAAGTGAGCCTGCAGCCGCTCGAGCGCTACGTGGTGCGCATCGACAAGCGCCTGGAGTCGCCGTAGCCCCTGGAAGAATGAAAAGGCCCGCCGTTGCGCGGGCCCGAAGATGCTACTGGACGTCGTTACAGGGGAATGGGTGGCGAGTCAGGGATTTGAACCCCGGACCAACGGATTATGATTCCGCTGCTCTAACCGCTGAGCTAACTCGCCGAAGGAACTCGATATTTTCCCGGTTATGCGCTACCCGGTCAAGGAATGACCCTCTCCCCGGCGCTCTCCGAGGCAGAGGGCACCTATTTGAGCGTCATGGGCTCGTCGATGGCGCGCGTGGCTGCGTCGAAGAGGAGGTCGCGGCGCTCCGCGGGAATCTCGAGCGAGCGCGCGGCGCGTGCGACGAAGGTCTCGTCGAACTCCTGCGGCCCCGCGGGAAAAAGCGTGAGATACATCGTGAGCACCGCGAGATCGCCGCCGAGGGAAGCCGGGTGGATCGTATTGCTGTACAGGCGCAGCCGCTTGTCGACCGAGATCGCGCGCAGCCACGCCTCGCCCACCGGCAGCAGGATGCCGTCCACGGCGCCCGCGGCCTCGCGGTACGCGCCGATCGCGCCGGCAAAATCCCGCATCCGGTCGACGAACGGCCAGACCATGTAGAGCGCGGGCCCCGCACCGGCCTCCCGGATCGGCTTGGCGAAGCGCTTCGCGTACTCCACCAGCTGGGCGCGGCTGTCGGGCTGCGAGGACGGGCCCTGCTGGAGGACGACGACGTCCCAGCCCTTGCGGATCGCGGCAAGGGCGCGCCCGTCGCGCCAATGGTCCTCGAGGCTGAAATCGGGGAACGCGACCGTCTCCACGGTCGCCTTGCGCCCCATGGCAGCCGCGAGCCTCGCGAGCCGTCCCGGGATGTCGCCGGTATAGGTGAGGCTATTGCCGATGAACAGGACGCGCAGCGCCTTGGCGTCGGGCGCCTGCGCCACGGCACCGGTGGCCAGGGCCACCAGGCAGGCGAGGAAGGCGCGCCGGATCATCAGACGTTGAAGCGGAAGTGCATCACGTCGCCGTCCTTCACGATGTAGTCCTTGCCTTCGAGGCGCATCTTGCCGGCTTCCTTCGACTTCGCCTCGCCGCCAAGCCGCACGTAGTCGTCAAAGGCGATCACTTCGGCGCGAATGAAGCCCTTCTCGAAATCGGTGTGGATCACACCCGCGGCCTGCGGGGCCGTTGCGCCCTTCCTCACCGTCCAGGCGCGCACTTCCTTGTCACCCCCGGTGAAATAGGTCTGCAGCCCGAGGAGATTGTGGGTGGCGTGGATTACGCGGTCGAGACCCGGCTCGGTCATGCCCATGTCGGCGAGGAAGATCTGCTTTTCCTCGTCGGACAGCTCCGCGATCTCCGCCTCGAGCTTGGCGCTGATGGCGACCACTGGGGCGCCTTCCTTGGCGGCGTATTCCTTCACGCGCTCGAGGAGCGGATTGCCCTCGAAGCCGTGCTCGCCGACGTTGGCGATGTAGAGCGCGGGCTTCGCGGTGAGGAGCTGCAGCGGCTGCAGGAGCGCCATCTCGTCGGCGCTCAAGCCCATGGCGCGCACCGGATGGAAGCCGTCGAGCGCCTTCTCGACGCGCTCGAGGAGCGGCACCATCTTCATCGCTTCCTTGTCGCCCGCGCGCATGGTCTTGCCGAAGCGGTGCTTCGCCTTCTCGATCGACTGCATGTCGGCGAGTGCCAGCTCGGTGTGGATCACCTCGATGTCGGAGATCGGGTCGACCTTGTTGTTCACGTGGATCACGTTGCCGTCCTCGAAGCAGCGCACCACGTTGGCGATCGCGTGGGTCTCGCGGATGTTCGCGAGGAACTGGTTGCCGAGCCCCTCGCCCTTCGAGGCGCCGGCGACGAGCCCGGCGATGTCGACGAATTCCACGATCGCGGGAATCACCTTGAGGGGCCTGTCGATCGCGGCGAGCTTCTGCAGCCGGGGGTCGGGCACTTCCACGATCCCGACATTGGGCTCGATGGTGCAGAACGGATAGTTCTCCGCCGCGATGCCCGCTTTCGTGAGCGCGTTGAAAAGGGTG
>JANMYH010000215.1:0-8723 GCA_031381925.1 Burkholderiales bacterium
CCTTTTCGCGCTCGATCACAACCACGCCGTCGGCATCGCCCACGATCAGGTCGCCCGGGGACACGGCGATGTCCCCACAGGAGATCGGCCAATTGATGCGGCCGGGGACGAACTTGGTCGGGCCGTTGGGATTCGCGCCCACGGCGAAGACCGGGAAGCCGAGCTCGCGCAATTCCAGCGTGTCGCGAATCGCGGCGTCGATGACCACGCCGCCCAGCTTCAGCTGCTTGCACGCGTTGATCATGATCGCGCCCATGAGCGCACATGTGCGATCGCCCTTGCCGTCGATTACCAGGATGTCGCCGGGCCGGGCCAATGTCATCGCGGTATGGATCATCAGGTTGTCGCCCGGGCGAACCTCGATGGTGAAAGCCGGGCCGGCGAGGGTCATCTCCGGCGCGAGCGGCGCAATGCGACCATGCATGGTCCCGCGGCGCCCGGCGACGTCGGCGAGGATGGCCGCCTGGAATTTCGCCGAGCGGCTGACGACCTCAGGCGAGACGCGCTCGAAATCGCGGCGAATGTCGGAAAGGGGGGACGGGCTGGGGGTCATGATCGATCCGGGTCGTTGGAACCCTCGATGTTGCTCGAAATTGCCCCCGCGCGCACTGGCACCGCGCTATCGCGATCCGACCGTGAGCTTTCCATCCATGCGTCGCGGGATTCCCGCCGGATTGGCGTCGCGCAGCGCCTCCGGGAGCAGGCCCTCGGGAAAGTCCTGGTAGCACACCGGGCGCAGGAAGCGATGGATGGCGAGGCTGCCGACCGAGGTCGAGCGGCCGTCGGAGGTCGCCGGGAACGGCCCGCCATGCACCATGGCGTGCGCCACTTCGACGCCCGTCGGGAATCCATTCACCAGCACGCGGCCCGCCTTGCGCTCGAGCGCCGGCATCAGCGACTTCGCATACTCGAGGTCCTCGGGATCCATCTGCAGCGTGATAGTGAGCTGGCCCTCGAGGTCCTCGAGGATGTCGCGCATCGTGTCGACGTCGGGGCAGCGCACCAGCACCGACGAGGAGCCGAACACTTCTTCGCGCAGTGCGTGGTCGGCGACGAAGCTCTTCGCATCGGTTGCGAAGAACGCGGCCTGGCCGGCGTGCGGGGCGGTTGACGCCTGGCCGCGCGCGACGGTCTTCACCTTCGAGTGCGCCGCGAGCCTTTCCACGCCGCCGCGATAGGCCTTCGAGATTCCCGGGGTGAGCATCGTCTGCGCCGCGGCGGCCGGCAAGTTCTCCGCGACCGTGCCGACGAACGCGTCGAGGTCCTTGCCTTCCGCGCCGAGCAGCAAGCCGGGGTTGGTGCAGAACTGGCCCGCACCCATCGTGAGCGAGGCCACGAACGCCTTGGCGATCGCCTCGCCGCGCGACTTGAGCGCGTGGGGCAGCACCAGCACCGGATTGATGCTGCTCATCTCCGCATACACCGGGATCGGCTCGGGGCGCTGGTTCGAGATGCGCATCAGCGCAAGCCCGCCGCCGCGCGATCCGGTGAAACCCACGGCCTTCATGCGCGCATCGGCCACGAGTGCCCCGCCGAGCCAGTTGCCCGTGCCGAACAGCAGCGAAAAAACGCCTTCGGGCAGTCCACTGTCCTTCACCGCCTTCTGGATGGCGCGGCCCACCAGCTCCGAGGTGCCCGGGTGTGCGGGGTGCGCCTTCACGACGACGGGGCAGCCCGCGGCGAGGGCCGAGGCGGTATCTCCTCCCGCGACCGAGAATGCCAGCGGAAAATTGCTGGCACCGAAGACGGCAACGGGGCCGACCGCGACGTTGCGCAGGCGCAGGTCCGAGCGCGCCATGGGTTTGCGGTCCGGCATCGCCGGGTCGATGCGGGCTTCGAGCCAGCTTCCCTCGCGCACCACGGCTGCGAAGAGCTTCAGCTGTCCCACCGTGCGCCCACGCTCGCCCTCGAGGCGCGCGCGCGGCAGGCCGCTTTCCAGCATCGCGCGTTCGATCAGCGCATCACCGATGCCGAGGATGTTCTCCGCGATGGTTTCCAGGAAGCGCGCACGTTGCTCGAGGCTCGTCTCGCGGTAGGTATCGAACGCAGCCGCTGCAAGTTCACACGCCCGCTCCAGGTCCGCGGCATCCGCGCCCCCGTAGGAAGGTTCGATCTCCTGCCCGGTGGCGGGATTGATGCCGCGTAACGCGGCTTCACGCCCGCTCGTGGCGGCTGCGCCGATCAGGTTGTGGCCGGTCAAGGGGGGGTGCGCGCTCATGCGTGGGGATCCTCGAAAATCGCGCCGGAGCGCTACCGGCCCTTCGCCTTGCGCCAGGCGGCGAAGTCGGAGAGCGTCTTGTCCTGGGTCGCCGGATACAGGCCGATGATGGAACGTCCCTTTAGCACTTCCTCGGTCACGAAGTCCTCGAACGCCGTCATCTCCACCGCCTCGGCGGCGATTTCGTCGGCGAGATGCGCGGGCAGTACCACCACGCCGTCCCCATCGCCGACGATGATGTCGCCGGGGAACACCGGCGCATCGCCGCAGCCGATGGGAACGTTGATGTCGAGCGCCTGGTGGATGGTGAGGTTGGTCGGGGCGGAGGGTCGATGGTGATACGACGGCATCGCGAGCTTTGCGATCTCATCGGCGTCACGAAATCCACCGTCGGTCACGACCCCCGCGACGCCCCGGACCATGAGGCGCGTCATCAGAATCGAGCCTGCGGATGCGGCACGGGCATCCTTCCGGCTGTCGATCACGAACACCGCCCCCGGAGGGCACTCCTCGACGGCCTTGCGCTGGGGATGCGCCGGATCCCGAAACACCGTCATCGGATTCAGGTCCTCGCGCGCCGGGATGTAGCGCAGCGTGAACGCCTCGCCGACCATCGTTCCCGCAGAGGGATTGAGAGGACGCACGTCCTGGATCATCTGGTTGCGAAGCCCGCGCTTGAAAAGAATGCTGGTCAGCGTTGCCGTGCTGACGGCCTTCAGTTTCTCGCGGGTCTGCGGGCTGAGTTTGCTCACTTTTCCTCCAATGCTTGAATCGCGTGTTGGGGTCAGTAGATGTTCGGCTCGGCGACCGGGGCGCCGAAATCGGTCTGCAGGAAATCGAAGTCGCAGCCCTCGTTCGCCTGCTGGATGTGTTTCGAGAACGCGTATCCGTAGCCGCGCTCGAAGTGCTTGGCGGGCGGCGTCCACTGCGCCTTGCGGCGCGCCATTTCGGGTTCGGAAACCTCCAGCTTGATGCTGCGGGCGTCGATGTCGATCGAGATCATGTCGCCGTTCTTCACCAGCGCGAGGGGCCCGCCGATGTAGGATTCCGGCGCCACGTGCAGGATGCAGGCGCCGTAACTGGTGCCGCTCATGCGGGAGTCCGAAAGCCGGAGCATGTCGCGGATCCCCTGCTTCACCAGCTTCTTCGGGATCGGCAACATTCCCCACTCGGGCATCCCCGGCCCGCCTTGCGGTCCGGCATTGCGCAGCACCAGCACGTGGTCGGCGGTGACGTCGAGGCTCTCGTCGTCGACCGCGGCCTTCATCGACGGATAGTCGTCAAAGACGAGCGCGGGGCCGGTGTGCTTGAAGAAGCGCGGCTCGCAGGCGCTGGGCTTGATCACGCAGCCATCCGGCGCGAGGTTGCCCTTGAGGACCGCGAGCGCGCCCTCGTTGTAAAGCGCGTTGTCGAGGGTGCGGATCACATCGTCGTTGTGCACCTCAGCCGTCGCGATGTTCTCGCCCAGCGTCTTTCCCGTGACGGTCATCGCACCGAGGTCCAGTTTCTCGCGCAGGCGCGTCATGAGCCCGGGCAGGCCGCCCGCGTAGAAGAAGTCCTCCATCAGGTACTTGTCGCCGCTGGGGCGGATGTTGGCGATGACCGGCACGGTACGGCTCGCCTTCTCGAAATCGTCCAGGCCGATATCGCAGCCTGCGCGGCGCGCCATGGCGATCACGTGAATGATGGCGTTGGTGGAGCATCCCATCGCCATGGCCACCTTGATGGCGTTCTCGTAGGCCGAACGGGTCTGGATCTTCGAGGGTACGAGGTCTTCCCACACCATGTCGACGATCCGGCGCCCCGACTCCGCGGCCATGCGAATGTGGTTCGAATCGTCGGCGGGGATGGACGACGCTCCCGGCAGGCTCATGCCGATCGACTCGATGATCGCGGTCATGGTGCTGGCCGTACCCATGGTCATGCAGGTGCCGTGACTGCGGGCGATGCCGCCTTCGACACCCAGCCAATCCGCCTTGGTGATTGTCCCCGCCCTACGCTCGTCCCAGTACTTCCAGGAATCGGATCCCGAGCCAAGGATGGTGCCCTTGTAGTTGCCGCGCAGCATCGGCCCGGCCGGCACGAAGATCGCGGGAATGCCGATGCTGGTCGCGCCCATCAGCAGCGCGGGGCCGGTCTTGTCGCAGCCGCCCATCAGCACCGCGCCATCCACGGGATGGGACCGGAGCAACTCCTCGGTCTCCATCGCGAGCATGTTGCGGTACATCATGGTCGTGGGCTTCACGTAGGTTTCCGCCAGCGAGATCGCCGGCATCTCCACCGGGAACCCGCCCGCGTGCAGGACGCCGCGCTTGACATCCTCGACCCGCTGCTTGAAGTGCATGTGGCATGGCTGCAGGTCGGACCAGGTGTTGAGGATGGCAATGATCGGGCGGTCGAGGTAATCCTCCGGGGCATAGCCCATCTGCATCATGCGCGAGCGATGGCCGAAGGAACGCAGGTCGTCGGGCGCGAACCAGCGCGCACTGCGGAGGGAATCGGGAGTTTTCTTGCGTGATTTCATCGGAGATCCTTTCTTCAGGTCGCCTGATCAAGCATGTGACGCCTCTGCCTTTTCGCGCTTCCGCGATCCCTTGCCCCGTTTGATGCCCCAGGCCTGCAGCTGCTTCTTCAGGCCGGCCATCTGGGTCTCGGTCAGGGGCCAGGCCGAGGGCGGGCGGGTCGCGCCGCAATCCTCGCCGAGAAGCTGCAACGCCGCCTTCACCACGGTGACGTTCGTTCCGTTCATCTCCTCGGCCCTGAGATCCTCGAATCCGGCCATGACGTCGATGAGTTTCCGCGCCTTGGTGTAGTCACCCTGCTCGAGCGCCGCGTGGATCGCGACCGAATGCTCCGGCCAGACGTTGATGAGCCCCGAGGTAAAGCCGCGCGCGCCGACGGCGAAGAAGGGCGGCGCCCAGGGCTCCGCGAGACCGTCGACCCAGACGATGTCCGGGTCGCAGCGTCGAATCGCTTCGGCGAGGCGCATCGGCGTGGGGCACGCCCACTTGACCCCCGCCACTCCCGGAACTCGGCACAGCTTCTCGATCGCGTCGAGGCCGATGCCGTCGTTGCGCAGGTAGAGCATCAGCGGCAATCCCCCGCCCGCATCGGCGATCCGCTGCACATACGCGATGACCCCTCGCGGCGATACGAAGGGATCCGGCGGCTGGTGAACCATCAGCACCTGGGCACCTGCGGCACGCGACGCCCGCGCAAGGGCGCCGGCATCGTGCACGCTGCGACCCACACCGCCGATGAGGACCGCCCGCCCGGCCATCTGCTCTCCGACCGCATGAACCATGGCCTCCGCTTCCTTCATCGTGAGGCCGTAGAACTCCCCCGTATTGCCATTGGCGACCAGTGCGTGAACCCCGGCATCGATCGCGCGGTCGACGATCGGCCGCAGGCGCGCGGGCGCGAGCTTGTCGGCGCCGTCGAACGGCGTCACGAGGATTCCCGAAATGCCGCCGAGGGCGTCCCTTAGCTTCTTTGCGATCTTGGCCATGCAATTGCTCCTGTCGTGTTAGCCGATGTCATTCAGCGGTGATGTTGCGTTCCCGGATGATCTGGGCGTAGCGCAGGATCCATGCTCATTTCGTTCTGCAGGAGGGGCAGCTTCATCGGGATCACTCGGGCTGGATGTTCGCGCGCTTGATGATTCCGCTCCAACGCGTGGCCTCGGCTGCCTGGAACCTGGCGAGCTCGAGCGGCGTGCTGGTGTAGACCTCCATGCCGCCACGGGTGACGAACGCCTTGACCGGCTCCTTCGCCATCGCATTGATGAACAGCTCGTTCAGGCGCTTCACGATCGCCTCGGGGGTCTTCGCGGGGACGTACACCGCATTCCAATAGCTCATCTCGTAGCCCTTCACGCCGGCCTCGTCGAGCGTCGGGAGGCTGGGCGCGAGCGGCGAGCGCTGCTTGCTCGTGACTGCGAGCCCCCTCAGCTTGCCCGCCTGCACGTGCGGGAGGGTCGTCGTGAAGTCGACGATCATCAGGTCGACCTGCCCCGCGAGGAGATCGGTGACGGCCGGGGGATTGGCCTTGTAGGGAACGTGCAGGATCTCGGTCCCCGTCATCTGCTGGAACTGCTCGACGGACAGGCGCGCCGAAGCGGTGCCGGCCCCGAAGGAGAGCTTGCCGGGATTCTTCTTGGCAAGCGCGATCAGCTCGGCCACCGAGTTCGCCTCGACTTTCGGATTCACCACCATGATGAGGTCGCCCTTCACCAGCGCGGTGACGGGAGAGAAGTCCTTCACCGGGTCGTAGGGGAGACTCTTGTACATGTACGGATTCGAGGCGTGCGTGGTGTTCGTGGTGACGAAAACCGTGTAGCCGTCGGGGGCCGCATGCGCCACGTACTGGGACGCGATGATGCCGTTCGCTCCCGGCTTGTTGTCGACCACCACCACCTGGCCGGTCTCCTTGGTGATTTCCTGGGCGATCGAGCGCACCAGCCCGTCGGTCGTGCTCCCCGGGGTTCCTCCGACCACGATCGTAATGGGCTTGGAGGGATAGGCCTGCGCCCATGCCGCGGGAGCTCCCGCAACGAGCGCGGCTACAGAAAAGGTGAGGGCAAGGCGCTTGGCAATCATTGAATCTCCTGGCGGATGGGTGCTGGTGGAGTATGACCGTCGGCCACCGTAGATCGAGTGGAGGGACGCCGACTAGAAAGAAATTGCCCTTTGCGACGCAAGACTCTGCTGGTACTGCGTCGGCGTCATGCCGAGCACGCTGCGGAAGCTCCGGTTGAGGTGGCTGTTGTCGGAGAACCCGACGCCATGCGCGGCCTCGGTGATCCGGGCCCCTTCGCGAAGCATCGCCTTCGCACGCGACAAGCGCAGCATCACCTGGTAGCGGTGGGGGGTGACGCCGAGCGTCGCGTTGAAGAGCCGGACCAGGTGAAACTTGCTCACGCAGGCCACCGCCGCCAGGCTTGAAAGGCAGACGGGCTCGACATAGTGCTGCCCCAGGTGCGCCAGGGCGCGCTCGATCGCCCCCGAACGCTTCCACACCACCAGGATCCGTTGCGCATTCACGGGTGCAAGCTGCTGTTCGAGGACTTGTGCGGGAAGGTCGCAGGACCACGGCAGCCCGACGCAGATCACGGGCGCGGCCAGCACCTCGGCCAGCGTATGGCCGGGGACATGGGCGCCTTTCCAATGGAGGATCTCGGCGTCGAAGCGATCTCGCGCAATTCGGGCCATCGAGTCGCTGTTCTGCCCCGGGCCCAGGATGCCGACTCGTGCACCCCGCAGGCACTCCCAGTCACCGTCCGGCCCGTCACCGTTGCGCTCGCCGGATCCGTCCGGCCGCACGAATGCGTATCTGATGTCGGCCCCGCCGATGGCGTCGTCGTCGGGGAGGCTCCACCCGCAGTCCGCGATCAGGCGCGGGAGCGCGTGGCTGATGGAGCCGACAAGATCGGCAGGGATCACTCTGCACTCCTCCGGGTTCGACGCGGCCCTCTGTAGGGTGAGCGCCCGATGGGCTCCTGCCGCGTCGTTCGAGGGCCCAGTGTGCCCGTGATGCCTATCACTCGATAATGAAAATAAAGTCACAAGATATACTTTGGCGTTATATCGGAGAGACCCATGAAATCCTCCCCCAATCCGATGGTGCGCGGTCGGCTGACGACTCGGCACATCGTCCTGCTGGTGCGCCTCGACGATCATCGCTCGGTGCTGCGCGCCGCCGAGGCAGCCCACATGACCCAGCCCGGGGCCTCGAAGCTGCTGGCCGACCTGGAGCATTCGTTGGGGGTTCAGCTGTTCGAGCGGCATGCACGAGGCGTGAAGCCCACGGCTTACGGCGAGATCATGATGCGCCACGCTCGAGCGGCGCTGATGGAAATGGACCGGGCGCATCAGGAGATCGCAGCGCTCCAGTCGGGACTGACCGGTGAGTGCTCGATCGGTGCGGTCGTCAGTGCCGGAACCAGCGTGGTACCGGCCGCCATTGCGCTGCTGAAAAAGCGCCACCCGGGGGTTCTCGTGAGGACGGAGGTGGACAACAGCGTGGTGCTCGTGGACCGCCTGCTCCAGGGGAAACTGGACGTCATGGTCGGGCGGATCCCCGGCTCGCGCGCGGCCGGGGACCTGATCTTCGAGCGGTTGGCGGGGGGCATGCACCGGGTCGTCGCACGTGCGGGACATCCCCTGCCCGGAAGGACGCGCCTGGATCTGCATCAACTCGTGGAGCAGCCCTGGATCCTCCCGGCGCGTGACAGCCTGCTGCGCAACCAGATCGATGCGATGTTCGTGCAACGCGGGCTCGTGCCGCCGCGCAACCTGGTCGAAACCCAGTCCGTCCCGGTGATCATCAGCCTGCTGCAGCGTACCGACATGGTCTCGGCAATGCAGGACGAAACCATCGAGCCGTACCTCAAGGCCGGGTTGGTCAAGGTCCTTCCCCTGTCCCTTGGGGTGGAGATCGATCCCTACGGGATCGTCCGCCGCCGGGACTACCCACTCTCCCCAAGCGCCGAGGAGATGCTGAAGGC